>CAYFTH010000091.1:0-12440 GCA_964346075.1 uncultured Fluviicola sp.
AAAAGGTGGGATTTTAACATTTTGACTTGTTCTTGCAGAAAATTAACATTTGAACGATAAGGCTCTTCTGAAAAAGAAAACAAAAAGACTCCTACAATTCAAAAATCAACTACAATTTCTCCAGCAATTGGTGTACTGAGATCGATTCGATTTCCTCAAGAGGAGTGGACATTTTTTTTTGAGTCGTAATGATTTGCACATTTTTCCCTACTGGTGCCCACCTTCCTGGATGCATGGGACGTATTTTTGTATATAATCCGATGGCTTGCTTACCCAAAACTGCGGCAATGTGCAATGGTCCTGTACTACAAGCCACCAATGCATCTGCATTATTAATGAAGGTAATAAATTCATCCAGCTTCATGGTTCCCGAGATATCGATAATTTCCGGGTGAGTGGGTAGTTCACCCCTGAACAGACGACCCTCTTTCTCCGTACCTGAAAAAAAGACTCTAAAATCCTTGTCGACTAAATTGAGGGCGAGATCAATATATTTTTCAATGGGCCATTCTACGGCCGACCCCTGAGATTTCGGATGAAGAATGATCGTCTTACGATCCGTTTGAACTAGCTTATTCAGAGTAGCGCCAATTTCTATAGTCGGTTTAAAATGCGCTGATAACCAAGGTTGAATGCGTTCCAAATCCGGAGCCTGTTTCATTCCGAAAACATGGAACAACTCAAAATTGAGTTGTGCTTCATGCAGCTCTGAATGCTTGCGGGTAAAGTTTGGACGGTGATTACACGTCAAAAAGTGAAAAGCGCGGTGCGAAGTTCCAACACGCAATGGCACTTTTGCTTTTCTCACCAATTTAGCGATACGCTTATCGGGGAACACATGTACAAATGCATCCGCTTTCCATGATCGAATTTCACTTATGATGGATGGTTCGGATTGCTGCTCGAGTTCATCCCAACACTTTATTTCGTCAATCGCAGAAAAAGATTCAAGAATGGGTCGTGTATACTTTTTCCCAAGAAAAATCAGTCGGCACTTTGGGTAGACTTCTTTTATCCAGGCACAAACGGGTAATGACAGCATAACGTCTCCTATACTGTCGGTTCGACTAATGACGATCGTTTTACCGTTCAAATTATGTTGTGCTTTGCTCATGATTTAACCGTCTTAGTTCTTTGTATTTTAAAATATTGGAAAGCGCAGAAATACGTGCAATATGCCATCCCATTCTGCCATCTAACATTCCTTTTTTAATAAGATACATGGATATCCATCTTCCCAATGCACTCAGGTACGGTTTTAGAGCAGATGCTTTTTTTCCTCTTGCTGCCATTTTTTGTGCCGTCAGGCGAGAATATTTATCTGCCCTGGCACGATGCTCCTCAAAGTTATAATATGAAAAATGGTGCAAATGTCCTGGAAGTAGTTGAGGTTGGGGATTGCCGTCCACAACCAGTTCCTCGTGCACGTATTGTCCTTCCCATCGGCTGTTATCTCGAGGAAATAGTCGTGTTTTTATATCGGGATACCATCCAGAATGTTTTATCCAGGCACCACAGTAATTGGTCAGGCGATTCACCGCATATATACCCTCAAGGCCATCTTTTTTAATTGTTAACAATGCGCTTTGGAGTTTGGAGTCCGGAGCTTCGTCTGCATCTACGGAAAAAATATAATTGTGGGTCGCCAGACTATTCAGGTAATTTTTTGACGCGGAATACCCTTGCCACTCGCGTTGTTCAAAACGAACACCTTTCTCTTTGCAGATTGTTGGTGTTCGATCGGATGAAAATGCATCCAATACAACAATTTCATCGGCTACGGGTAACAAAGCATCAATACACCTTCCTATATTTCTTTCTTCATTTAGGGTGATAATTGTTGCCGTTATTTGATGTTCCTTTTTCTGCGTCATATCGTCTAAACAAAGTTAGCACAAAATTCAAAAAATAATGAAGCAATAAAAAAAGTCGCTCCACGCGGAGCGACTCTAGAGATTTCCTCTAATTGCAAGCTGAGAGGATTTTTAATTTAGTTCAACAATAATTTATCAATTACGAATTTATTAATCTTTTTTCATTTCTTTAATATAAATACGCGAGAAATCCAGTTGTTCCATCTCATTAGTGACAAACTTGCGTACTTTTAGGTTAACCATTGTAACAAAGTCTTCTGTCAAAAGAGGCATCACTACGGCATCATCTATAATCATTTGATCACATTCTGCCAATAGTTCCATGCGCTTCTCTTCATCTGTTTCAGCAAGCGCTTTTTCGAATAATGCATCAAATTCAGGGTTCTTATATTTAAATGGATTGACGTTCACATCATTTTCATCCATATTTCCTCCATAAAACAAATTCAAGAAGTTTTCGGGATCCGGGTAATCAGCTACCCAACCAGATCTCCAAAAGATTGCCTCTTCATTCCGTATTGCCTCTTCTCTCTCTTCAATCGTTACCAATTTTACATTGATATCTACATTTAAATTCTGTTTAAGTGAGAACGCCACAGCTTTCGCTAATTTATGCGTACCCGACTCTTCCAGTCCGTTTACGTAAAGGTCCACTTTGGGAAATCCTCTTCCTTTTGGATATCCAGCCGCGGCCATCAACGCCTTCGCCTCTTCTGCGTTAAATTTAAAACCATCCACGCTATTGGCGGGATAATCCTTCATCTTGGGCACAAAACCGTTCGTCGCAGCCCAACCCTCGCCTTCTAACCAGGTTTCGATAATCGCTTCCCGGTCAACAGCCAAGTTAAAGGCTTTTCTCACCTTTTTGTCAGCAAAAATTTCACTACCATGCGCAAAACCATAGTAAGAAATACTCATACTCGACTTACTATCAACAATATGCTTAACGTTTTCGCCAGCTTTTGCTTCTCTCAGCGTACCGAGAACATTTTCAACTTCTTCCACAGGAATATCCAACACCAAGTCGATTTCTTCAGCACGGAATGAAAGCAACTCATCAGTTTTATCTTCGCTATATGTCATGACTACGCGATCGAGAAATGGAAGTTGATTACCAAAATCATCTTTTCCCCAATAGTTTTCGTTGTCTTCGAGCACAATTTTATCATCTGATAAAGAGCTCAATTCAAAGGCACCTGTTCCCACTGGGTTCTTGCCAATATCGTCACCGTAGGTTTCGAATGCTTCTTTCGGGAAGACACTCAAGCCCGTGTGCGTAATCACTTTTTGAAACCCTGAAAAGGGTGAAGCTAACTCTATTTTTAGTGTATAATCATCTACCACTTTGATGCCAACAACTTCATCTGCCTTACCATTGAAGTAAGCATCGCCTCCCTTAACTTTATCCTTTAATAACCAGGAAAGATTATTCAATTTGTGATCTGAACAAGCAAACTCCAAAGAGTGCTTAAAATCGTGTGCCGTCACCTTGCGACCTTTCCCATTTTCGAAACATTCATCGTCCTGGAAGAAAACGTCTTCGCGGAGTTCAAATGTAAAGACAGTCGATTGATCATCGATTGAGAAATCTTTCGCAATACACGGAACCACCTCTGTACTTGCGGGGTCAATCTTTAACAACCCTTCAAAAATTTGTGAAGCCACGCGATTCGCATAAACATCCGTAATTTTCAACGGGAACAAATTGGTTACTTTTTCACTGGACATGAAGCGGAACTCTCCACCATATCGCACGCCACCTTTTGCAAGAACCGTCTCTTCACCGTCCTTATCATTAGATTCGTTACACCCTAGTAGCAGTGATACACCTATAAAAAGAAATAGAATTTTTTTAAGCATCGAAGTATTAGTTTATAGTATATAATGAACAAATATAAAAAATTCGTTGACAAACACAGCTTTCAACCGTAAATTAAACTATCATCTCAACGCGCAGCCAATCAACAAAACGGTCTTCATCACGTCTAATAACCCATTTCTCTTCGCACACGATATAGGGTTTTATGCGCCACCTTTCTCGCTTTTTCAGCGCCTTCGGCCAAAATATCATCGACTTCCCGCGGATGTTGAATGAAATAATTGAAGCGTTCCCTCGGCTGCTTGAAGCGTTCTAAAATAAGTTCGTAGAGCGCTTGCTTTGCATGGCCATACCCCAATCCACCCGCTCGGTATTTTTCTGCCAGTTCCGCAATTTGATCAGGGCTTCCCAGTCGCTTAAAGAGTGCAAAAACATTGCAACTTTCAGGGTCTTTTTCGGCTTCCATCGGCAAGCTGTCTGTCTCTATCTTCATCACTGATTTGCGCAATTGCTTATCTGATTGAAAAATGTTGATGGTGTTTTTTCTGGATTTGCTCATTTTTTCGCCATCCGTTCCAGAAATCAACTGGGTTTGCTCTTCTATTCTCGCCTCCGGAACAACCAATAATTCTTTATTCGTCTGATTGTTGAGCTTCTGAGCCACGTCTCTCGTCATTTCAAGGTGCTGCATTTGATCTTTACCCACAGGTACCTGGTCAGCATCATACAACAGGATATCTGCAGCCATCAACATCGGATAGGTAAACAGTCCTGCATTTACATCAGAAAGGCGATCTGATTTATCCTTAAATGAATGTGCGAGCGTCAAACGTGAATAGGGGAAATAACACATCAAATACCACGTCAATTCGGTCACTTCAGGTACATCGCTTTGTCGATAAAACACTGTCTTTTCCGGATCGAGACCACATGCCAGCCACGCGGCAGCCACAGCGTAGGTGTTCTCACTCAACACGTCACCATCCTTAATCTGAGTCAGTGAATGCATGTCTGCAATGAAAAGAAAGGATTCATTATCCGTATTATTCGCCATTTTAATTGCCGGCAGGATAGCACCCAGTAAATTACCCAAATGTGGTGTCCCCGTACTTTGTATCCCAGTCAGTACCCTTGTCATGATGCTTGTTTTAAATTCTTCTCAAGCAAAAATAAAATTTTGTTGAACACCAATGATACTTTAATTACTTTTAGCCTAAATTAATTGAATATGCGCTACATTCTAGCCTTTTTCTACAACTTATGGAAACTCTATATAGGCTTGGTGTTTGCTACAACATTAATTTTATTCTACCCCTTTTTTATGGTTTTACTTTCCAAACCTCAACTCAAAAAACACACCTTTCCAATGAATGTCTTGTGGTCGCGCATCGTCCGTATACTATGCTTTTATGCCGTAGAAAGGAAGTCGGCGCCCGTAGCTATTCGTGCACCTTTTATTATTTGTGCTAATCACACGTCCTATCTCGACATCTTCATCATGTATAGCGCCTATCCTGAACACCGCTTTCTTTTTATGGGTAAAAGTGAGATTCTCAAATATCCATTAATCAAACGTTTCTTTAACGACCTCAATATTCCTGTAGATCGCTCCAATAAGGTACGAGCAGCAAAATCATTTATTCAGGCCAGGAAAGCATTGCGCGAAGGGTGGTGTATCGTCATTTTTCCAGAAGGGGGAATCCCTCGAGAAACTCCTTATTTGGCACCATTCAAAAATGGAGCTTTCCAGTTGGCTAAATCCGAAAATGTCGGTATCCTTCCCCTCACGTTTCGCGATAATTACTGGCTCTTCTCAGATCCAGAAAATTATTTAGATGCTGCGCTTCCCGGTTTAGCGCGTATTGATTTTCACTCTTACATCAGCGCACAACAGGTAGAAGCACAAAGTTTGGAAGCGTTGCGGGATCGTACATTTAGCAGCATCAACCATTCATTACCCCAAAAGAATGATTAACTTTGCGTTATTAAATTGATGATCCATGAAAATCAACGACGAATTATTCGACCATATTGCCTTCTTATCGCGGCTTTCTTTTGAAGGAGAAGATCGTGAGGCGATTAAAAATGATATGGAAAACATCACTTCATTTATGAATAAGTTAGAGGCGGTTGACACGACTGATGTCGAACCTCTGATGTTCATTTCTGAGGCGACTAATGTTCTGCGCGAAGACATTCCAAAATCAACAGTAACACACGAAGAGGCACTCAAAAATGCTCCGAAGAAAGACTCTGATTATTTCCGTATTCCTAAAGTACTCGACAAAACTAAATAATTAATGAAGTATTTTATTTGCTTGATTATTGTTCTATCTTCAGTTGCAGGATGCTCCAATGAGCAAAAGGAAATAGAACTTTGCGATTGTGTGGAGGCGGGAGCTCGATTGAATGAAGTCTCTGCTTCTTTTTTTGATGGAAGCTTTTCTGAAGCCCGAAGAGATAGTCTGGAACAAGCTAAATCGTATCGCGATAGTATGTGTGCACGTTTTCAGAACATGGAGCCCGAAGCTTTGCAAAAAGCGGCAAAAGATTGTTCAGCGCTCAATATTAAAAAGGAGCTCGATTAACTCAAAATAGTTCATGAAAACATTCCTGAACATATTTAAGAGCTTTGTTTTGCTCCTACTATTTTGGATATTAATTTTTGATTTCCAGCGTCTCCTTTTTTCAATACACAACATTGACAAAGCTTTTGAAAATGGGTTTTGGGAATGGATCTTGGTCTTTTTTCATTCTATCCGTCTTGATACAGCGACAGGGGCGGCACTTAGCTTTTTACCACTGATTGCCCTGGCATTCTATTTTATAACACGCTGGAGATATGCCTACTTGATTTTTAAACTAATGCTAATCATTGAAGTTGTGGCTGTATCTATGATACACGCAGGTGAAATAAATGCTTATACAGAATGGAACCACAAACTGACATCCCGTGTTTTCATGCACCTCAGTCATCCTGACGAAGTATTTAAAACGGCAGACATCGGTATGACCATCTGGTTTGTTTTTTATTTAATCCTCGAGTTTGTTTTTGGTATTAAAATGATGCGTTGGCTCTTTAAGAGGGAGCGCTTTAGCCAACAATCAAACACAATTGTCTCCGGTTTAGTAAATGGTGTTCTGGTACTCCCTCTCTTTCTTGGTTTAGCGTTCATACTTGCCCGAGGAGGATTACAACAAATTCCAATTAATATTGATTCAGCCTACTTTTCAAAAAACTATGTTGTCAATGATATTTCAGTGAATTCACCCTATTTCTTTGCTAAGAGTTATTTACTCTATAACCGATCCAACATTGATCAACATATAACTAATTACCCACAAGATAAGTTAGATGAGCATCTTAAAGATTTTTACGAATACCCCAAAAAACACGATAATCGCATCCTGAAAAACAAACGCCCCAATTTAGTATTTGTGATTTTGGAAAGCTGGACGTCTACGGTGAGTTCAAAGCTCAGTGGTCAACCCGGAGGCACCCCTGAATTTGATCGTATGTCAGAGGATGGCGTTTTATTTACTAATATATATGCCACCGGGAGTACTTCAGAAATTGGAAACGCCAGTATTTTTTCTGGCTATCCAGCACTTCCTGAAATATCAATTTCGATGCAGCCCTTCAAACACCGAAAGTTAACCGCTCTCAATCAGTCGTTAGACTCACTCGGTTATTCATCCGGGTATATTTTTAGTGGTGATCTTAAATACGGTAATATTGAAGGCTATTTTTCCGATCACGGATTTGATCGGTTAGAAGATGAAGCAGACTTTCCAGGCGGTTTACCCAGAGGCAAATTAAATTATTATGATGAAGATCTCTACGACCTGTTTTTAAATCGTATCAACAATTCAACGGCTCCCTTCCTGGAGTGCGCTTTTACAGGAAGTACTCATTCACCTTATGATTACCCTTCACATCATAAAAAACGCTGGGAGGGAAGCGAAGAGAACTTCATGAACTCGATTATCTATGCCGATCAATGCCTTGCCGATTTCATTGATAGCTGTCGAAGCTATGACTGGTATGACAACACACTCTTTGTTCTTGTTGCAGATCACGGGCATGCATCACCTTACGTGAAAAACCCAAATGATTCTGAATTCTACAGAATACCCCTTCTTTTTTATGGAGAACCCCTTAATCATGATGCACGCGGGAAGGTTGTCACCAAACTTGGCTCCCAGGTAGACATTGTAAGTACCCTTCTGTATCAAATGGATATCCCCCACAAAGGTTATTATCCCTGGAGTAAAGACCTCTTAAACCCAAATTCTCCTGCATTCGCGTTACATGCAACAACTCGAGGTTTTGGATGGGTGACACCTGAAGGTAAATTTACTTACCACCTTGATTACGGTAAGTACCTGATCAATACATTTAGCGAAAAACAATTACCCAAAGAAAGAGAACGCTGTAATGCTTTCATGCAAACTATTTACGAACATTATAAGTCCCTGTAGACTCTTATTTGTTCGATTGAAAGATTAAGGATTTATCCTGGCCTTCTTCACCTTCTTTATATGCTTTCAGTGCTTCATAGTCACTAGCGAAGAAGTTCTCCTCCCCGATTTCACCAAACATTTCTGATCGTTTAAATTTATCCCGAACGGGGCCTTTTAACGTCGAAACAGCGAAACGTATATTTCTTTTTTTATAATCGTCCGCAATTTCTTTCATCTTTTTCAAAGCGGTCGAATCAACATAATCAATAGCACTCGCATTCAACAACACAAAGGACAAATCCTTTTTATGATTTTCAAACTGATTTAATTTCGAAATGAACTGAGGCACATTGGAAAAGGTCAACGGAGCGTCTATTCTGATGATCAAAATGTGTTCATCGACCTGTACATCTTCGAACCGATTAACGTTTCTGAGTGTGTTCGTTCCTTTTACTAATCCCAATTCCGCAATGTGAGGATAGGAAGTGTTATATGTCAATGATGCAATAGATAAAACAACGCCTGTAATAATTCCTTCCTGAATGCCGATCAAAAATGTGATCAATGCCGTAATAAACAACATCACCAGGTCTCGGGTATCAACTTTTGCGAGATCACGAACATATTTAATGTCGATCAACCCAAAAATGGCAACAATAATGATAGCTCCAAGTGCCGCTTTAGGAAGGTAGTAAAAGTAAGGGGTTAAAAACAATAGGGTCAATATGATCAAAATAATCGTGTATATTCCAGCAACATTTGTACGCGTGCCAGCCTCTTTATTCACCGCCGATCTTGAAAAGCTGCCCGAGGTTGGGAACGCATAAAAAAAGGCTCCCAAGGTTTTTCCTAAACCTGTAGCAATTAACTCTTGATTAGGCGCTACATTTGCTGAGTCTCTCTTATCTTCAAGAGATACTCCAATAGCATATACCTCTATGAAGCTGATCAATCCAATAGTAATACTCACTGGCATCAATGATACGATCATATCCCAGTTCATTTCAGGAACTGAAAAGCCAGGTATACCGCTTGGGACTTCACCCAGGATTTGCACCCCTTCTAGATCCAGTTGAAAATAATAGGTAAGGCCAAGCGTCAGTCCAACCAATATTAATTGCGATGGAATTCGTTTACTTAATGTCTTCATAAACAGCAAAAAGGTGACACCTCCAAGACCGAGTAGAAGCGTGTACATATCAACATTGCCTAAATTCATATAAAGCTGCTGTAACACATCAAGGGTCGCCCTACCCTCTACAGGAATACCGAAAATGTGTTTAACCTGACTAAGGATTATTGTAAAAGCCGCGCCAATTATGAAGCCCTTTAAAACTGGTTGAGAAATAAAATTGATAATATTTCCCAATTTGAAAAACCCCAGGAGGAGTTGAAACACCCCAGCAATCAGTGCAATTACAAAAACTGCATTCAGGTATTCCTGAGGCTCTGTAATCCCTATTTTATCTAAACCTGTAATAATGAGTAATGAGATCAAGGCTGCCGGACCGATTGTAACATAACGGGATGAGCCAAAAACCATATACATTAACAATGGAACAAGAGATGCATACAATCCATATACAGCAGGGACTCCAGCAAGGAAGGCATAGGCCATTCCTTGAGGAATAAGCATTACTCCAACCGTTAAACCACCTACTAAGTCGTTTACTATAAATCCTTTATTGTAGGATTTCAATTGCTGTATGAATGGGATCTTAAACTCCATTTGATGCTCACAAAAGTATGAAGTATCTGAATAGATTCCTACGTCAGCAACAAAAAAGGACACTGATGTCAGTGCCCTTCTATTAAAACAGTATGATTTTATCCGTTCAATGCCTCGGCACCACCAACAATCTCAAGGATTTCATTGGTAATAGAAGCTTGACGTGCTTTGTTGTACTCCAACGTAAGGTCTTTTTTCAGTTCAGAAGCATTATCAGTCGCCTTGTGCATGGCAGTCATACGGGCTCCGTGCTCAGATGCATAGGAATCCAATATCGCTTTAAACAATTGCAGTTTCAAGGTTTTTGGAATAATGTCCCGAACAATTTCCAATTTTGAAGGTTCAAAGATATAATCGCTCGTCGTATCGCCATCTTCAGCTGCAGGTTTGATCGGCAGCATCTGTTCCGCCCGAATAATTTGCGAAGCCGCATTCTTGAACTCATTGTAAACAATGACAACCTTGTCATATTTCGCTTCAAGGAAACGCTCCATAGCAAAAACTGCATATTCAGATACATGATCAAATGTAAGGTCATTAAATATATCTTCCGGCGCACTCAATTCTTCAGGTCGGCTCATCAAATGCCCACTATTTTTAAAAGCATCATTGACTTTTTTACCAATTGAGAGGATTTCGACATTTTTGCCCTTATACTCTTCATCGATCAATTTTGTAATGCGTTTTTTGATGTTGTTATTAAACCCACCACAAAGTCCTCTATTCGAAGAAATTCCGATTACGAGCACATTTTCGACGTCCCGTTCTTCGGCATAGCGATTCTCGGATAAATCCAGCGTGCTACTCACGTTACTCAAGATATCCTGCATTTTCTCTGCATAAGGTCTCAACTGAGTAATTGAATCCTGGGCACGTTTCAACTTTGCAGCAGAGACCATTTTCATGGCCTGCGTAATCTGCATAGTCGAAGAAATCGACGTGATCCTGTTCTTTATTTCCTTTAAGTTTGCCATTTGTTATCTACAATTAGCACAAGCCGCTATTGGCCATTAGTATTTTGCTGAGATCTCCTTAGCTACTTTTGCTAAAGTATCCGTTGCTTCTTCCGTTAATTTACCTGACTTGAGCGTATCCATAATATCTTTATGTTTCGCGTCAAGGTAATTCAAATATTCTTCTTCAAATTCTTTTACTTTATCAACAGGAACGTTTTGGATCAACCCTTTTGTTCCCACATAAATAATGGCAATCTGTCGTTCTACAGGATAAGGATCTCCTTCGTTCTGTTTCAAAATCTCTACGTTTCTCGCACCTTTATCCAAGACTCCTTTCGTTGCCGCATCCAAATCAGAACCGAACTTAGCAAATGCTTCAAGTTCGCGATACTGCGCCTGGTCCAATTTCAATGTACCAGCAACTTTCTTCATCGATTTAATCTGTGCCGAACCACCTACACGCGATACAGAAATCCCTACGTTAATGGCAGGACGAATACCTGAGTTGAATAAATCTGACTCCAGGAATATCTGCCCATCCGTAATCGAAATAACGTTTGTGGGAATATATGCAGATACGTCACCTGCTTGTGTTTCAATGATCGGAAGTGCCGTCAATGAACCACCACCTTTCACTTTACCTTTTAAAGCCTCGGGAAGGTCATTCATTTGTTGCGCAATATTATCATCGTTGATGATTTTTGAGGCGCGTTCCAACAATCTTGAGTGCAAATAGAATACGTCTCCTGGATACGCTTCACGACCTGGAGGACGACGAAGCAAAAGTGAAACCTCCCGGTATGCTACGGCTTGCTTTGACAAGTCATCAAATACAATTAATCCTGGACGTCCTGTATCACGGAAATATTCTCCGATCGCCGCACCCGTCATAGGTGCAAAGTACTGCATAGGAGCAGGATCAGAAGCATTTGCTGCGACGATAGTCGTGTAAGCCATTGCTCCCGCTTCTTCTAATTTTTTCACGATACCAGCCACCGTCGAACCTTTTTGCCCGATAGCTACATAAATACAGTGAACAGGTTCACCGCGATCGTAAAATTCTTTTTGGTTAATGATGGCATCGATGGCTACGGTTGTCTTACCCGTTTGACGGTCACCAATAATTAACTCCCGTTGACCGCGACCAATAGGGATCATAGCATCCACCGATTTGATTCCAGTTTGAAGTGGTTCCGTTACCGGCTCTCTGTAAATAACTCCTGGCGCCTTTCTTTCAATCGGCATCTCAAAAAGTTCTCCTTCAATTTTTCCTTTACCATCGATGGGGTTTCCGAGGGTATCCACGACTCGTCCGACGATTCCTTCACCTACCTGAACAGAGGCGATGATCCCCAAACGCTTTACTGTATCTCCTTCTTTCACTTCAGAAGAATTACCCAAAAGCACGGCACCGACATTATCCTCCTCGAGGTTCAATGCGATTCCACGCAATCCCCCTTCGAATTCGATCAATTCACCGTATTGCACTCCACCGAGTCCATATATACGCGCGATACCATCTCCAATTTGAAGAACGGTACCCACTTCCTGAAGTTCTGCTTCCGATTTAAATCCGGAAAGCTCTTCTCTTAGAATTG
>CAYFTH010000092.1:0-12417 GCA_964346075.1 uncultured Fluviicola sp.
AGCGGTGCGGGTGACGTTTTCACAACACTTTTCTCTATTCACTGACATTTACAGAGGGATGAATGATCACACGCGTGCCGATATAGATGAACCCGTTAGGTAGCGAATCTCAATCGGTACGTGCGTCGATTGAGACGAGGTACTTTTGTCAAGAAAGCTACGGTGTTTTTAATCGGTACTAGTGCCGATATAGAGGAGTCCGTAAGGATATGATGCTTCAACGGTATAAAGCTAACACGCGTGCCGATATAGATGAGCCCGTTAGGTAGCGAATCTCAATCGGTACCTGTGCCGTTTGAGACGAGGTACTTTTCTCAAAAAAGCTACGGAGTTCTTAATCGGTATAAATCGAAAGCAATTGCCCGCCGTCTTGTTCGCTTTTCAGCGGTGCGGGTGACGTTTTCACAACACTTTTCTCTATTCACTGACATTTACAGAAGGATGAATGATCACACGTGCGTCGATTGAGACGAAGTGCTTTTCTCAAAAAAGCTACGGAGTTCTTAATCAGTATAAATCGAAAGCAATTGCCCGCCGTCCTGTTCGCTTTTCAGCGGTGCGGGTGACGTTTTCACAACACTTTTCTCTATTCACTGACATTTACAGAGGGATGAATGATCACACGCGTGCCGATATAGATGAACCCGTTAGGTAGCGAATCTCAATCGGTACCTGTGCCGTTTGAGACGAGGTACTTTTCTCAAAAAAGCTACGGAGTTCTTAATCGGTATAAATCGAAAGCAATTGCCCGCCGTTATAACTATATTCTAATGGTGTGGACGAAACCTCCACGATTTGCCCATCAAAATAAGCGGCTTCTCCGCAGAGGTTAAAAGTTCGCAATTCACCCAATTAAAACGAAAAAAGGCGAGTTGCCCCGCCTTAAATGTTTTCACAACGGAATAATCCTTATTGTGAATTGCTTCGATTTAACTCAAAGATAGCAATTAATTCAGGTAAAACAATATACGACCGTGAATTTTTGCCGCAAAACATTCACCGATGAGTATTATTAAGTCTTACTTTTCAACATTAGTAACTGATTCTACCAGACTTTCCCTTACTTTTATCGATATATAAAGAGAGGTTAACCCCACACATTCTCAGCATCAATTTTGTTTCCAGTTGATGCTCTATTCTGACCCAAAAATAGAGTGCTTCAATTTTCGCTACGCTCCCACTCCTTACTTAATCACAATGGGGTAACATTCTTCCTCAAACTGATACCGTTCAAAATGCACCATGTAAGTTCCAGGAGCTAACTCTGGAAGATCCAGTTCAATTTCATTATAACCATGCTCGATTGAATGCGCGTGCTCGTAAACCTTTCTGCCGATAGCGTCATACACTTCTATATCCATAGTGTAAGGGTCGTGCTCAGACAAAAACGAAATCGTAACATCATCCGGAGAAGGATTCGGGTAAACGTCAATGGGATTATGATTGAAGTTAAGCTCCAGCTTTTCGGTGTAAAAACAGCTGTCCTGGTCAAAATAAGTTACGAGGTAATTGCCGTTTAAGACGATCGGAACCTCACGCGTATTTCCGCCTTCAACAGTATCTCCATAGTAGTACCAGGTAATCTGTTCAGCCCATTCAGGAAGAAAATAGCGTCCATCATCTTCATAAACGTTAGAGGATTTAGCAAAACCGAGGTTGTCAACCAATACCGCACTATTTTTTGGTTCATTCTCATCCAAAAAGTAAGGGTAAATAGCGATGCGCTGGTACGTGGAGGAATCTGGTCGAAAGCTGACCTCCGTTGTTTCCCAGTCAAATTGATTCAAGGTATCAGACTCCCAAAGCAACTCGCGATCTTCCGAAGTTTCGCAATTTCCATTGAATCCTTCTATGCGCAACACACAAGGATTATCGAAATAATAAGTTTCAAACCCGACCGATCCATTGAAATCTTTCGACAAAGAAAGGTCCAGTTCGAGGGTATAGCAATGATCTTTTAAAAAAGGAGTTTCCAGATCAGCCCAGGCAATTTCGTACGTCCCAGGTTCATTCAACTCCCTTGTAACCATAGAAATATAGGTGTTACCTTCGGATGCAGGTTTTTGATTATCAAAAAATCCAGGCTGCGTGTCTACTGATGGATTCATATCCTTTCCACAATTGAACCAGCTCGTTGGAGGTATTCCCATTTTGGGGGCACTCTCAAACCCATCATTGTTCGTAACAGTTTGCGCGTTCGATAAAAAAACATTGGAGATTATTGCTAAAGATAGGATTACGATCGTGGTTTTCATACCATTAATTTAGTACTTTTTTTTTAACCAAACATTGTATTTTTTGATTTTATTTTATCCACATGCTCACTTCTCCACTAAAGTTTCTTTTTTAGAAACGCCCCTGTGTGGCTTCCGGAAACTTGCGCAACAGCCTCCGGCGTACCCTGAGCAACAAGTTGACCGCCTTGATCTCCTCCATCTGGTCCGAGGTCAATAACCCAGTCTGCACATTTCACAACGTCCATATCGTGCTCAATAATGACGACAGAGTGTCCTGCATCAATCAGGCGGTTGAGAGAAATCAATAGTTTGTTCACATCGTCAAAATGAAGTCCTGTTGTGGGTTCATCAAAGATAAAAAGTGTAGGTGAAGGTTTTTTGCCTTTGGAAAGGAAGGAAGCCAGTTTTATCCGTTGTGCTTCACCGCCTGAAAGCGTCGATGAAGGTTGCCCCATAGAGAGATACCCCAATCCAACGTCTGCCAAAGGCTGTATTTTTTCCGCTATTTTCTGAGCAAGTCGTTGATCATCTTCTTGAAAGAAGTCCAACGCAGCTTCAATATCCATTTCTAAAATATCCGCTATATGCTTTTCGCGGTATTTAATTTCAAGTGCTTCCTCTTTATAACGTCGACCCTCACAATTTTCACACGTCAAGTGAACGTCTGCCATAAATTGCATAGAAACCGTGATGACTCCTTCTCCTTCACACATTTCACATCGTCCGCCATCTACATTAAAGCTAAAATAACCCGGCTTTAAACCACGCATTTTAGCCAATTTTTGACGTGAAAACAAATCGCGGATATCGTCAAATGCTTTCACATAGGTTACGGGATTACTCCGTGTTGAGCGACCAATCGGGTTCTGATCGACAAATTCTACCGCGTCAATTTGAGAAAAATCACCTGTTAATTCATCGTGAGCGCCTATTTTCTGACCGTGTACTCCCAACTTTTTATTAAGTGCGGGGTATAAAATAGCTTTCACCAACGTCGACTTTCCAGATCCACTCACACCGGTAACACAAACCATCGTATGAAGTGGAATTTGAACACTGATATTTTTTAAATTGTGTTCATTCGCGCCAATGAGGTGTAACTGATCATTAGAGCTTCTTCGCTGAGCCGGCATTTCGATCATTCGCTTATCCGTCAAATAATCCGCAGTGAGACTATCTTTTGCCTTTTTTAATTGTTTGTGCGTCCCCTGAAAAACGAGTTTCCCTCCATTAACGCCAGCCCGTGGGCCAATATCGAGGATTTCATCAGCAGCCTCCATGATGGCTTCTTCATGTTCAACTATAATCACTGTATTCCCGAGGTTTTTCAGTGCCTGAAGCACACCTACCAGGCGTAAAGTATCTTTTGGGTGTAAACCAATACTCGGTTCATCTAAGATGTACATTGACCCCACCAGGCTACTGCCCAATGAAGTAGCGAGATTAATTCGTTGAGACTCCCCTCCGGAAAGTGAATTGGCTTGTCGGTTCAGTGTCAAATAGCCCAGTCCTACTTCATTCAGCCAATTCAAGCGGTTTTGTATTTCAGTAAGCACGCGCGAACCTATTGCCTTTTGATGTTCTGTCAGTTCAATATGTTCGAAAAATGCCAAATTATCTTCAATACTCGAAAGGACAATTTCAGCGATTGATCGCCCTCCGACTTTAACGTAATTTGCATCTTTTCTAAGTCGCGTACCGTGGCAATCGGGGCACTGTGTTTTTCCGCGATAGCGAGCTAACATCACACGGTAGTGTATCTTATAAGTCTTCCGCTTCAAAAAATCAAAAAAATGACGAATTCCTTTGATCCCTTTTCTACCATTCCAGAGCAGATCGTACTCTTCTGCTGTCAAATTTTCGATGGGTCGATGAATGGGGAACTCAAGATGCTGCGTCGCCGTGATGAATCGATCGAGGTATTTCCCCATTTTATTACCTTTCCAGGGAGCTACTGCACCTTCGTAAAGCGACAGCTTTTTATTCGGAATAACGAGATCTTCGTCCACACCGATGACGGAACCAAAGCCTTCACAAGTTGGACAGGCGCCGTAAGGGTTGTTAAATGTAAAAAAATGTAAATCAGGCTCAACAAAAGTCATCCCATCCTTTTCAAATCGATTGGAGAAATGGAACAACTCATCGCTTTTCGGGAAGAACAGTTCACAAATTTCATTTCCTTCGAGAAAGGCGGTCTGAACGGAATCCGATAATCGCGATAAAAAATCATCATCCTCGTGTTTTACAGCGAGCCTGTCGACCACCAGATCCATGGACTGAATGTCCGTTAAAGTGCTTTCCAGTGCTTCATCAATGCGTTGTAACTCACCGTTCATTCGCACTCTGGCAAAACCCTGTTCTTTAAATAACTGCAGTTGTTTTTCTACTCCGTAACGATCAAAATTCTCAATAGGTGCGAGCACTAAAAATTTAGCTTTTGCCGGAAATTGTTGCACGGCCTCAACAACATCTGCCACCTGATCTTTGCGCACCTCTTCACCACTCACCGGAGAAATTGTTTTTCCAGCGCGCGCAAAAAGCACTTTGAGAAAATCATAGATTTCAGTCACCGTTCCTACCGTAGAGCGCGGATTGGTCGAGGTCACTTTTTGTTGAATGGCTACTGCCGGAGCTACACCTTTGATGAAGTCTACATCCGGTTTATCGAGCTTACCCAGAAATTGCCGGGCATAAGCCGAAAGACTCTCAATATACCTCCGCTGACCTTCGGCGTACAAGGTATCGAAAGCCAAAGTGGATTTCCCAGACCCCGAAAGTCCAGTAATGACCGTCATTTTACCATGTGGGATTTTAACCTCCATATTTTTGAGGTTGTGCATTCGAGCTCCCTTAATATGGATAAAATCATTTGTCATCTTCATCACTATTTTGATCTTCTAAAAGTTGTTTCGCGTACATATCTGCATAAACACCATTTTGAGCTAAAAGTTCTTCGTGAGAACCTTCTTCAATTTTCCGTCCATAATCCAAGACTAAGATGCGATCGGCGTTACGAATAGAAGATACGCGATGACTGACAATGAGCGTGGTGTTCTTTTCAATCTGCGGTTTGATGTTATCCAGAATTATTTCTTCCGTTTCGGTGTCTACCGCAGAAAGACAATCATCCAAAATAAGTAGTTTCGGTTCACGAATGAGTGCACGTGCAATAGAAATGCGCTGTTTTTGTCCTCCACTCAAATTCACTCCGCGTTCTCCCAATATCGTGTCGAGTCCATTTTTAAATGTCTTAATGTTGTGCCAGACATGTGTGGTTTTCAATACCTCCTTAATGGTTTCTTCATTTGCTTTCTGATGCGCCGAAAGGCCAAATAAGACATTGTTTCTTATGGAATCTGAAAATAAAAACACTTCCTGCGGCACAACGCCTGTTTGTTTACGAAAGTTATTAATATTGATGGACTTCAGCGGTTTTCCATCCACTTTTATTTCACCATCGATCGGGTCAAACTGACGCATAAGCAGATTGATTACGGTACTTTTTCCAGAACCTGTACGTCCCAAAATAGCCAGCGTCTCCCCATTTTGGATAGAAAAACTCAGATCGCGCACTGCTTCAATGCCAGAAGTAGGAAACGTGTAGGAAACCCGATCAAAAACTACTTCTCCTTTAAAATGAAACGGTGCATCCGTTGGCGACTTAATCTCTGGTTCTTCTCTTAAAAACTCGTTGATACGTTCCTGACTTGCCGCAGCGCGCTGAATAATAGATGTTACCCACCCCACACTCGCGAAAGGCCAGGTCAGCATGTTTACGTAAAAAATAAAAGCTACAATATCACCGCTTCTGATATCATTCTGAAGATCAAATGAAAGTAACCCCCCAATATAAATGGTCAAAATCGTACTGAGACCGATCAAAAAGGTAATTGTCGGCATAAAGAAAGCATTGGTTTTAACCAGGTCCATATGTTTTTCGAGGTAAGTATCAGCATTGTCATCAAATACCTTACGAAATTTTGCTTCACCGCTGTAAGCCTTAAGAACGGGGATTCCGGAAAAAGTTTCCTGAACGATGGTAGAAATCCGCGATTGTTGGCGTTGCACGCGCTCGCTCTGACGATTCATCCGACTGGAAACTTTATACACGAGGAAAGACATGATCGGCAGCGGTGCCAGGGTGTAAAGGGTTAATTCAACACTGATGTTCAACATAGAATAAATAGTGAACGTAAAAAGAACAGATAAGTTCACTGTATACATGACGCCAGGTCCGAGATACATCCGCACGTGTGTAATATCCTCGGAAATGCGATTCATTAAATCACCTGTATTATTTTTTTTGTAGAAATTATACGTCAAGCGTTGATATTGCTCATACACTTCGTTTTTAAGGTCGTATTCTATAAATCGCGATACAACGATCACTGTTTGGCGAGTTAAAAAGAGAAAAACACCCTTTCCCAGTGACAAAGCGAGATAAATTCCTCCCAGCCACATAGCAATATTTACCCAGTTTTCAACATCGAAATTTTCTTCAAACTGATTAACTGCATCCTTGACTATGAGGGGCATATTCACGTAGAAGAAATTGGATCCAATGATAAATAATACACCGAGAAGCAGACGCCATTTATATTTAATGAAATATTTGTTGAGATAGCGGAGAGACTTCATCTATTAATTTTCTATTTTTGCACTGCGAATGTGCTTCATTTTGTGTGACGCAAAAGTAGCCATTTGATTTAAAAGAAGCGTAAAATAAGAGCATATTACAATGATAGAAACGAAAGAAGTAAGCGCTGAAGAACTCAAAGATAACCCCGTCATCGCGGCGATGAGCCAATATAACCACGAGCAGTTACTTTTTTGTAACGATAACGCTACTGGTTTAAAAGCTATAATTGCCGTTCACAATACCGTTTTAGGACCAGCTTTGGGAGGTACGCGCATGTGGATGTATGACAATGAACTCGAGGCGTTGAACGACGTGCTTCGTCTTTCTCGGGGAATGACTTATAAGAATGCGATCTCAGGTTTAAATCTGGGTGGTGGAAAAGCCGTAATCATTGGCGATTCTAAACACATGAAGTCAGAGGCTTTATTTCGGCGGTTTGGTAAATTCGTGAACAGTTTGGCCGGTAAGTATATCACAGCAGAAGATGTGGGGATAACCCCTCAGGACATGTCGTGGGTCAATATGGAAACCAATCATGTTGCCGGGCTGCCTGGAAAAAGTGGAGATCCATCGCCTGTAACTGCTTTCGGAACTTACATGGGAATGAAGGCTTGTGCGAAGCAACAGTTTGGTTCAGATGATTTATCCGGAAAAAAGGTAGCTGTTCAGGGGATTGGTCATGTCGGAGAATATCTCGTAGAACACCTTTCAAAAGAAAATGCGGAAGTCATCATTACCGATATCAATGAAGATAACCTTCAGCGCGTTGCTAAAAAATATGGAGCGCGGGTAGTCGGTGTCGATGAGATTTACGATGTAGACATGGACATTTACGCACCTTGTGCACTTGGAGCGACTGTAAATGATGATACGCTTTCGCGCTTAAAATGTTCAATCATTGCCGGAGCTGCTAACAATCAATTGGCTGACGAAAAGGTTCACGGTAAAGCTGTATTGGATAAAAACATTGTTTATGCACCGGACTTCGCATTGAATGCAGGAGGAGTGATTAATTGCTATGCTGAGGTCACCGGACAATCTTCATCCTGGGCCATGAGTAAAGCCGAAGAAATTTATGATACGATTGGCACTATTATTCAACGGGCAGCTAATGAAAACGTGCCCGCTTATGCCATCGCCAACAAAGTAGCAGAAGAACGCATTTCATCAATTGGTCAAGTAAAATTACCGTACTAGTAGGGCATGTTAAATAGAAGACATTTACGAATAAAAGTACTGCAAACACTTTATTCTTTCGCTCAACGCGAGGATATGGATTATGTGAAAGCAAAGAACGAACTGCTCAAAGCAGTTGAGAAAATGTACGATTTGTATATTGCTTTGCTATTGATCTTTCCAGAGCTTAAAAATAAAGGTGAGCACCGTATTGAAGAAAACAAGAAAAAGTTATTACCAAAGGAAGAGGATTTGAATCCCAACCGTAAGTTTGTCGATAGTGCAATCATACAAATTATTGAAGAACAAGCGGAGCTGCGTCACCAATCGGAATCTCGCAAGGTTAATTGGGTAGGTGCAGAAGAGCAAGAATTGTTGCGTAAAATGTATAATGCGCTCAAGGATTCAGAAACCTACTTCGAGTTTATGGACAACGACGTTTCAAGTTTTGAAGAAGATAAAACGTTTGCAGTTCAACTTTTCAAACACGAAATAGCAAATTTCCCGTTGCTCTATGATTACCTGGAGGAAAAAAGCATCTACTGGCTGGATGATATTGACTTGACTTGTTCTATGGTACTCAAAACAATCAAAGGATTTAAGGAAGATGATGAAAATCCTTCGATCCTTCCTTTATATAAACCCAATGACGACGAACAGGAGTTTATTGAAGTTTTATTGAAAGAAACAATTCGCATGGAAAGTGACAACTTAAAGCTTATCGATAGCCTCACCAAAAATTGGGAGCTCGATCGCATTGCGAAAATGGATATGCTACTGATGGAAATGGCAATCACTGAATTACAAGTATTTCCCAATATTCCAACGAAAGTAACGTTAAACGAATATATTGAAATATCTAAGTTTTATTCTACGCCGAAGAGCAATGTTTTTATTAATGGCGTTTTAGATAAAGCGATTTCTAAACTTAAGGATGAAGGTAAAATCAAAAAAATAGGACGCGGTCTCATGAACTAATCTGTATCAAGGAATGAAAATGATGTTTAAATATTTTGGAATACTTTTTCTGGCCAGTCTTCTCTACAGTTGCAACAGTGGTGAAGACTCAGCGAAAATTGGTCAATACACCACTCTTTCCATTGAAAAAGTGTACGATGCAGGAAAGGTGGTAAAAGGAGAACTCATACAGGCTACTTTCGAGGTGAAAAACACAGGTACTTACCCGCTGGTTATTGCTGATGTGCAAGAATCGTGCACCTGCACGGTTTCAGAATATCCGAAGGATCCCATTGAACCAGGAGAAACAGGTACGATTAAAGCGACAGTCAACACAGATGAAACAGGCCGGGGAAACATAAAAAAACCAATTGAAATAACAGCTAACACACGACCATCTACAACAGAAGTTAACATCATCGCACAAGTGATGGATTAAAATTTATAACAATTAATAAAAACGAGTAAGTATTATGGGAGAAGGAACGAGTCAAATTATCATGTTGGTACTCATTTTAGGAGTTTTTTACTTCTTTATGATTCGACCACAGATGAAAAAACAGAAGGAGCTTAAAAAGTTTCGCGAAGGCCTTGGTGAAGGAGATAAAGTTGTCACTATTGGGGGGATTCATGGAAAGATTCTCGAGGTGAACGACACCAACGTGCTATTAAATTGCGAAGGTAGTACCAAGTTGCGCGTCGAAAAATCCGCGCTAACGAATGGTACAGACGGTCAGCAATTAGGTCAAAAGAAATAAGATCAACACAATGAATCAAGCAGGGCGAGTTGAACGATCAATTCGCCCTTTTTATTAGTCGTCACTCCGACGCTCTTCACGACGCTCACGACGTTTTTCTCTTCTTTCTTTTCGCCGCTTTTTTCGCATTTCCCTTCGGTTCTCACGCACTCGCTTTTTGTAGGCTTTTCGATCTTTTCGATAATGCTCCCGATCGACCGTTTCAAAAGTGGAATCGTACTCCACTACTCCATCATTTAAATCATTGATGACGCATTCAAGTACAAAATCTTCATTATTGGGATCATAGGTGGCTTCGAGGTTTTGATCAAACATTCCCGCCATGCCTGTAAAGATTGCAGCTTGTGTTTTGCCTTTGTACGTACGAATAATCTCCTTTACAGTCATACCTGTTTCTCTGTAAATCAATTTGGTCAACACCTTTCCCTCTGAAACGTATAACTCGCGCAGTAAAAATTTAAAATCATCTTTCAACTCGCGATGGGTTTGACGAGCTACTTTGCGCTGTTTGCGCTTTTTATCCCTCTTCTCTATTTCTCGATCGAGGGAATCAATCACCTTAGCAGCATGGAGGGCCAATGGGTACACCTTCTTCGCCCGTTTCATGTAATAGCGGTACTGAAAATCAAAATTACTGGGCATTTCTACCGTTTCGAAATACTGTACTGACTTGATGGTGCTATCCTGTAAGAAAAGGCTGTCCAAATCCTCCTTTTGTGCATTTACAAAAGCAGGAGCAATAGCAAAAAAAAGAATTATCCATCGGTAGGTCATAGCCGTTTCACTTATTTCTCTTATATTTAATAACGTAAACAGAACTACAAATATTTTGCCATGAAATTAAAAACACACTACTTTGCCTTTATTTTTATAGCATTTGCCTTTTCAACGGGATGCAACAATTCTGATAATTCCGATACGACCAACGAAAATAAAGAGCAGGACACCACCTCAACGAAAGAAAATATTGATAATTCAGCTGCTGATACCATCGCTGAAAAAGAGGAGGTCATCGACACTATATCTGAGCAATACGAGGATCCAGAAGTACAGGAAGCACACAAAGAAATCGTTAAAAAGTATGGTACTCAGTGGGATTTTTGCACCTGTGTTCGTAAAAATGATAGTGTGAACTCAGCTATGCTCGCCGATGGTGTATCTGATAAAAAAATGGACGCGTTGTTCGAACGGTCTGCTCAAATAGATGAAAAATGTAAAGGCTTATTGATCCAACCCAACGCGACTCCTGAAGACCGCGCCAAACATGAGGTGAAGGTAAAAAAATGCCTGGATGATTAGGCCCAATTGTTTAGGGGAACATTGATGCTTCTATTTCAACGAAAAATGTTTTTCCGCTTCGTCAGCGACGTAATCTCCGATCGCTAATGAAGCCGTGGCTGCTGGTGAGGGTGCATTAAGCACGTGTATCGAATGCCCGTGATATTCAATTCTAAAATCATCTTTAGTATCACCATCAGTCCCCAATAAAAGGGCTCTCACTCCAGACCTTCCCGGTTTGATGTCATCCATCGTTAAGGACGGAATCAACCCCTGCAACGTTTTGAGGAATAGTTTCTTTGAAAATGCTCTACGATATTCATCAATCCCAAATTTGACATTACTAAAAAATAATTTCCACGTCCCGCCGTAAGTCAATGCATCGAACGTATCTCTCCAACTGAAATCCGTTTTTCCATAACCTTCTCTTTTAAAGGTAAACACAGCGTTTGGTCCACACTCAATTTCGCCATCTGTCATGCGTGTAAAATGAACTCCCAGGAAAGGAAAATCTGGATTTGGTACGGGATAGATCAAATTTTTGACTTTGTGTTTTGCCTGATCCGTAAGTTCATAGTAATCACCTCTAAACCCAACAACCTGCTCTTCAAGATCAACACCATCTTTCCTCGCCAGGCGATCAGCTTGCAGTCCAGCACAAAAAACGAGATGCTTCGCTTTAAACTTCTGTGTAGCTCCCACAACAGTACTTACATCAGCTCCTTTTTCGACTGCTATAACTTCTTCACCCAAGACCGTTTTCGACTGTTCATTGACACCCTGTGCAATTTCGATCATCTTTTCAGTAGCTCTGCGATAATCAATGATTCCAGTCACTGGCACCCAAATGCCAGCGACACCTTCCACATGAGGTTCGTGTTCTTTGATTTGATCAGCATTTATCTTTTCGATTCCCTCTATTCCATTTTGAACACCGATATCGAATATTTTATCCATTTGCGGTAGCTCCTCCTCTTTAGTGGCTACAACGACTTTTCCACACACATCGTGAGGGATGTCATTCTCCTTCGCAAACTCGACCAATTCGCGCCGCCCTTTAACACAATTTTCTGCTTTTAGCGAACCTGGTTTATAGTACAACCCCGAATGGATGACACCCGAGTTGTTTCCAGTTTGATGATCAGCAAAAACATCCTCTTTTTCGATCAGAATAATATTGAGGTCTGGATTGCGTTTTTGCAGCTTGTAAAATGTTGCTGCTCCTACTATTCCACCACCAATTATTGCTACGTCGTACACTTGATTATCCACGATAAACTATTTTGGACAAAAATAATAAAACTGTCCATGTCTGCTGCGGGAAATGACCGAATTCGTCCTGAACTTGTCAATTGAGGGTCGAATAATTAAA
>CAYFTH010000093.1:0-12396 GCA_964346075.1 uncultured Fluviicola sp.
GGGAACGCACCTGATTCTTTCAATTGTTGAGCCAGTTGTTGGACTTTTTCAAAGCGATCCGATTCAATAGTAACGACATTATCTGGAATTCCATCTTCGTAGATCCATTCGTCCACATTGAAATCAATATTTTCTTTTTCGAGTAAATTCTCCTTTAAATATTTAATAAAATCTTCAGTTGTAAGTGTTTCAAATTTGTGTTTTTCAAAATAAGCTCTCAGAAATTGATCAAATTTATCACGACCTACTGCTTTTTCTAATGTTTTAAGGAAAAAAGCACCTTTGACATAGGCAATATCAGTCATCCCCTCGTCTGGGTTGCGATGATCCAGGTGGAGTTTGAGGTGCGTATCTTCTCCATTACCTGCTTCCATCATTTGGTCAACGCTTTCTTCCAACTCCTGATATTCAATCAGTGCTAACATATCAGCTACTTCCTTGCCGTATATTTTTTCCATAATGCGGTTCTCAAAATATACGGTAAAACCTTCATTGAGCCAGAAGTCATTCCAACTCGCATTCGTAACGAGATTTCCTGACCATGAGTGGGCCAGTTCGTGAGCAATGACACTAACAAGACTGCGATCACCCGCTATCAATGTAGGCGTAGCGAAAGTGAGGCGCGGGTTCTCCATTCCTCCAAAAGGGAAGGAGTGGGGAAGTACAATGACATCATAAGTCTCCCACAGGTACTCTCCGTAAAGTTCCTGTGCAGCATCCATCATTTTCGGAATATCGCGAAATTCACTCGCTACGGCATCAATCATGTGAGGTTCAGCGTAAACACCGCTTTGTTCACCCAACTGAGCATATTCCAATTCTCCCACTGCAAGAGCGAGCAGATAAGAAGGTATAGGTTGGCTCATTTCGTAAGAATACGAACCCGTTTCATTTTTAGATGTTGGGTTTCTAGCACTCATAAGTGCAAGCAATTCACTGGGAACCTGTAAGTCAGCAGTGTATGTAAAACGATTGCCTGGTGTGTCTTGAACGGGAACCCAGGATCGTGTTAAAATAGCCTGACCTTGAGTATAGAGAAAGGGGTGTTTTCCACTTCCCGTTAAGGATGGGTCCAGCCAGTCGAGCGCCTGGGCATCAGGTTTGGTTTGATAATAAATATTTATTTGCGCTGTGGAAGGTTGGATATTCACGATCAGAGGAGCACCGAGAAGGTCATCAAATTCACCTTTATCGTATTTCGTTTTTGTCTCATTCCCTTTTTCTCCTAAAGTAATACTGTCAATTACAAGGCTGTGAATATCGAAAATGGCTTGCTCAACGCCAGAATTATTCATTTCATGGCGAGCTACTCCACGAATGATCTTATCTTCAAAATTGATGTTTAAGTCAAGGTGAAGATGTTCAGTATTTATTTTGTCAATATTGGAATAACTGTGATTCTCAACTTCGATAGCGACATCTGACTTTTGAGATGTTTGAGCTGACGCTGTTTGTTGACTTTCCTCTTTTTGATTGTTGTTGCACGACAAGAGAAAAGCAACGCATAAAAGACTAATTGTTTTTTGTATCATAATATTTAACGTTTGGCGATCGTAAAAATAGAGTTTTATTTATGAAATTGGAAGTGATTTTTGCCGAATGACAGTTGTAGTTCGTTAAGACCACATATTCAATCGATTATTTTTTGGAGAAAAAACAAAATAGCGCATTTTAATTGCAAATCCGAATTTTTATTTAATTTCACGCACCAACAAAAAATCAGAGGATGAATTTAGATGCCAATATCAAAAAGGAGGTTATGGGACATCCCGCTGGGTTGTTCATCTTGTTTTTTACAGAAATGTGGGAGCGTTTCAGCTATTATGGGATGCGCGCAATTCTTGTGCTTTTTTTGGTCAGTGCTACTGGTCTCGGAGGCTGGGAATGGGCTCGTGAAGATGCGCTTCAGTTGTATGCAATGTACACGTTGTTTGTTTATATTACGCCGCTTTTTGGTGGGTTTATTGCTGACCGTTTAATTGGATTCAAGTGGGCTGTTGTTCTTGGTGCTTTATTGATGACACTGGGACATGCTTCGATGGCCATAGAAACTGAGTTTTTCTTCTACGCCGGCTTGATTTTATTGGTTTTAGGAAACGGTTTCTTTAAACCAAATATTTCTTCTATGGTATCTGGACTTTACGAAGGAAAAGAAGACAAAAAAGATGCGGGTTATACCATATTTTACATGGGTATTAATGCTGGTGCCTTTCTGGGTATTTTACTCTGTGGTTATATCGGTGAGAAAGTGGGTTGGTCATACGGTTTTGGATTGGCTGGTATCTTCATGTTAATTGGAATGTTGCAGTTTTGGTTTGCCCGAAAGATGTTCGGTAAAATCGGTGATAAACCATTGAATAAAATGGAGACAGATGATCTCCCGATGGATGAGGTTGCAGATGGTATTGATCCAGATGATATCCTCGATTCACAAACTGATAAGAACGACGAGAAAGAACAACAGAAAGCTGTTGAAATCACACCGAAAATCCGAAAGGACAGGTTAATTGTCTTATCTATACTTGCTTTCTTCACGATCTTTTTCTGGATGGCCTTTGAACAGGCTGGAGGTTCGATGACAATCTTTGCCAACGATTACACAGATCGTATAATGAATGGTGGCGCGGCAACTGCATTTACCATTGTCAACGCTATCATTGTTCTGGTGCCTACTGCGGTACTAACCTGGGTGTTGGCGAAACTCTTTCAAGCCACATTTAAGAATATAGCGCTTTCCAACATTTTGCTGGGAACAAGTTTTGCGATCATATGGGGTATTGTGATTTGGATGATCAACAAAGATTTGAATACCCACTCATATCAGGTTCAATATAGTGCCGTTTATTCAGAAACAGTTGAAAATGAAAAAACCAAAGAGGAAGAGAAGGTATATGTACCCATAAATGAGCAAACAGAAGTGAACGACCGAGAAGTGATCGATAAAAAGACGACCATACGTCAGGATAAAAAGATTGAAGCGGGAGAAGCAATTCAATTAGTTGATGTTGATGGTCAGGGCAAGTTTCGACATGTTTACGGTAGAACAGCAGAAAAGTTAGACTCTAAGATTGAGGCGACTGTAATTAAAGAAAAGGAAAATGAGCTGGAGATTCCAGCTTCGTGGTTTGGAATCTTGAACTCCTTGTTTATTATTTCTTTTGCACCGCTGTTCTCAAAAATATGGCAAAGTCGATTCAATCCGAGTGCTCCTGTCAAATTCGCGCTGGGATTAATTCTATTGGGTATCGGATTTGGGTTCTTAGCCTATGGAGGACTATCAATCGAACAAGGTGCGAAAACAGCGAGTGTGAGCATTATTTGGTTGATTTTGGCTTATTTGTTCCATACCCTGGGCGAACTTTCACTATCTCCTGTGGGGCTGTCGTACGTAAGTAAGTTATCTCCCCCCAAATTACTCTCACTGATGTTTGGAATGTGGTTTACTGCTACTGCTCTTGCCAATGGTTTAGCAGGATTGATGGGAAGTTTAATCGATTACATTACTACGGCTTATTCGATTTCCTTCTTCTTCATGATCTTTACAGTAGTTCCGATGGTAGCAGGATTGATTCTGTTAGTCTTGAATAAGTGGCTTGTAAGTAAAATGCACGGTATTCGATAAAATAAATAATCATTTATACAAAGGGTTTTGGAGTATTTCTGAAGCCCTTTTTTTATATAGAAAACAATGCAACACGTAAATTTTAACCTTGAAGGTCCGCATATTGAACTTATTCAGCTGCTGAAAGCTCTTGGTATTGCGCAAACGGGTGGACATGCAAAAATGATTGTTGATGACGAAGAAGTTGTTCGAAACGGAGTCATTGAAACGCGCAGAAGAGCTAAGATTATTGTTGGTGATTTACTGGTGATTGGAGGTGAAGTGGAGGTTACGGTTGAATGACCGCTTAAATTTCGATTGTTACGATCGATAGCTGGACCTCTTGCCAGTTGTGTGTCTGCTTCATCGTTTAACATGGCGTCCTTTGCGCCTGCTTGCTGAGCATTGCGGTAAGCAACATGCAATTGATAGCTATTGCACTATATGTTGGCATCCGCATAGATTTTTTATCTAAAATAAGGAAATAGTTTTCCTTCATTATTCAGCGCCCGAAGAAGAAGACCCGTTGGCTACCACCTCAAAATCAATTTCAAATTAAATCTTCGTTGGGTGAGATAATTAGGAATTGCGAAAAACCTTCCTTGTGTATCCTGCACCCATTGCTGTGAGAGCACGTTATCGATACCTAGCAGGTTGAATATTTCAAAATTCAGTCGCACATCGCTAAAAGGTCGCAGCCATTTTTTTCGGTCTTCTTTTTGAGGTTGGTTGTATAAAAAGTCATATCCAAAACCGACATCTACTCTAAAATAGGCTTTTTGACGTAACGTATCCTTATAACGATTGCGATCGGGTGGTCCATAAGGTAAACGCGATCCATAATTAAAACCCAGTTGAGCTGTGAATTGCTCGATGCTGGGCATGCGGTCCTGAAATAAGATAGCAAACGTAAACCATTGATCAGTCGGTTTGGGAATATAACCAGGCGTATTCAGGGAACTATCTGCTATCTCATTGTTAAAGGTATAACCTGGAATAATTTCTTCTCCATCGGAATTGAAGTAGGTATAATAGTCGTCATCTTTTAAGTCCTCTATACTGCGCAAGAGCCCCATTTTGAAAAATGATTGCGTTCCTTCTATAAATTCTCCGTGCAGGTTAAAATCGAGCCCATAAGCATGACCGACAGCGTTATTGTTGGCGTAATAACGTGTTCGTACATTATCGATCTGATAGGGGTTTACATCCCACATATACTTGTAGAATGCTTCTCCTGTAAGCTTAAAAGGTGTATTGCGGTCCCACATTTCGAAAGCGTAATCAATACCCGTCACCAGGTGAAAAGATTTTTGGCTGCGCGTAGAGGTATTCAGACTGCCATCAAAACCACGAAGTTCTCGGTAAAAAGGTGGTTGATAATACAGTCCTGAACTGATATGCATCCGCATGAACCGCTTCTTAGTTTCACCTTGAGCATTGCGGTAATATTGACGTGGAAAATAGCTTAAAATAGCGCGTGGGGTGACATAAAATTCATCATTGAATCTCGTATAACCAGAACGGACCCCAGCATTAAATGATAACTGAGATCGCGAGCGATCTACGGTATCCCGATAGGTTATTTTCTTTTTATTACCCGTAGAATCAACTATTTTTCGAGTGATAGCTATCGGATAATCTTTCTTGAAAAAGTTAAACTTCTGACTATATTGAAGAAATCCCCGGGTCCGAAAAGTTTCCAGGGTGTTTTTAGCCTTAATCACTTCAAAGAGTTCAATGCTGTTTTCAGGAGCTTGTGGTAAACTATAGCCGGCTGAATCAACATAGTTCCATTCACTCATCACGTCGTAAAAATCCTCATATTGAGCAGAAACGCCCCACTTGAGTATACCTTTTTTGTCGTAACCCAATCCATCTTTGGCAATATCCATGAACTGATAGGATCCCGTATGGCGAAGCGAGTAAATTGTGGCTTGTAGTCGATTTCTTGCATGATCTAAAAATGAACCAACTCCTAACGTACCAATAGAATCACCGAATTCTTCTTTGGCGGGGTCGGTTTCGATTTCATTAATAAAATATTGTCCCAATATATCGAATGTTTCGCGTTCATCTGTATTAAAAACTTTTGCATAGAGAGCTAAATTTGTTCGTTTATTCAGGTCCCATTTTAAAGATGTCGCTCCAGTAATCGTACGAAATCTCGTGAGTTCCTCACCTTCAAAAAATACACGGAAACTCAGTGCTTGATTGACAGTTCCAAAACGCGTTTCCTGTGTTTGAGGCGCGAATCGATAGTCGTTTGATGAAAAATGCCCCAGGATGCTCCAGGTAAGATTTTCAGTAATAGCATAATTGGTCAGGAATTGAAAATCATAAAAGCGTGGCCGGTATGCTCCTTTTACCGGTAAGGCATTCAGTACATAAGACTGATCGCGATAACGTCCAGCTACCATATAATCGAATCGCGGTGTAACGGCATCCTCCACATGAATAGAAGTTCCAAGAAGTGACGCATTGAACGAACCGCGAAAATCATCTGGTTTTCGATATTGAATATCTAATACGGAACTCAGACGGTCGCCATATTCAGCAGCGAAACCACCGGCGCTAAAGGCAATATTTTCAACCAGAGCGGGATTGATAAAACTCATTCCTTCTTGTTGTCCCGTTCGCGTGAGAAAGGGGCGGTATATTTGAAAACCATTAACATAGACGAGGTTTTCGTCGTAACTGCCACCGCGCACGTTGTAGTTGTTGGTCAATTCATTGTTAGAAACCGCCGCTGTAGTAAGCGTGAGATAATTTTCCACAGAACTTTGAGGGCCAGGAATTTGCTCAATTTCGATCGCGGGCAGATCGTCAATCTCACCTTTTCGTCGTTGACGAGTGATCGAAACTTCTGTAAAGTATTGGATCTCCAATTTGACTTTCGGAAGTCGTAATCGCTCTCCGGGATCTGCAGAAAAAGCAATTGATTCTTGCTTGTCGTCGTAAGATATGACGAGTGTATTTTTTCCGGGTGGGACTTCCAGGTTGTATTTCCCGTCTAAATTAGTCGACGTCTTGCAATTGGGATCGGAGGCAAGACTTACTCGGATATCGGGAAAACCTTTATTCGTTTTATCTACGACCTTGCCGTGAACCGTTGCTTCTTGATTAAAAGCCTGGCTGGAAATACAAATGAGCAATAAGAGAAGCGCGTAAGATCGCATGGAATTCGCCTAATTTGTGCTTATAACGACAGGGAATGGTTTGTCGTATAATGAAAGGGTATGAATTTTATGTATTTCACTACAGTAGCGATTCAATAATCTTGTCCATTGAGTAACCTTCAGCTTCTGCTTTGTAATTCCGGACGAGACGGTGACGCAAAATAGGTTTCGCTACGGCCTTGACATCTGCTTCATCGGGAGTGTACTTGCCCTGTAGCATAGCATGACATTTAGCGCCGATAATAAGATATTGCGATGCTCTTGGTCCAGCTCCCCACGAGAGGAAGTTTTTTGTGATTTCAGGTGCACTTGGATCATTGATGCGTGTTTTTGCAGCCAATTTTACAGCATATTCCAACACGTGGTCAGATACAGGTATTTCACGTACCAACCGTTGAAATTTCATGATGTCATCACTCGTCATCGCTTGTTCGATCGATACATCCTGATCGGTTGTTGTCGCCTTAACAATAGCTACTTCTTCTTCATAGGAAGGATAGTCTACCCAAATATTGAACATAAATCTATCGAGCTGTGCTTCAGGTAAAGGGTACGTACCTTCTTGTTCAATGGGGTTTTGTGTTGCCAGCACGAAAAAAGGTTCTGGAAGCGGGTAGTTTTGCCCTGCTGCGGTAACGTGCTTTTCCTGCATGGCCTCGAGCAAAGCAGCTTGTGTTTTCGGAGGTGTACGATTAATCTCATCAGCGAGCACAATATTGTTAAATAAAGGACCCTTTACGAATTTGAAATCGCGATTTTCATTGAGTATTTCTGCCCCTATAATATCGGAAGGCATCAAGTCGGGTGTAAATTGAATACGATTAAAGCTGAGACCCAGGGATTGAGCAATGGTGTTGACTAAGAGTGTTTTTGCCAATCCAGGTACTCCAACGAGTAGACAATGACCTCTGGAAAAAATGCTGATTAATACTTCATCAATGACATCATCCTGGCCAACTATAACCTTGTGGATTTCTTTTTTGAGTAATTCATATTTTTTGACCAGTTGATCAACTTCCTCGACGTTTGACATAATTTCTAAATTATGGGTTAAAAGTAGTTATTTCCATTCGTAATCAAAATCACAGTTGTCATAACTGTCATCCAGGCGGATATACGTTTTTCGAACGCGACTTGTTACCCAGTCCTGTATGATACGTTGTTTTTGTTCGTTTTTAGCTGCTTTTTTGATAAAACTATAATCTTGATCGAGGTTCGCGACATGCGGATCAATGCGGTTTTTAATACGTACAATACGTACGCCTTCTTTTCGAGATTGTTGATCTGTATAAAGTGCAGGTTCAGAGATTTCGCCTTCATCAAGATTGTTGACCAAGCCAAATATTTGCGGGTCAATGCGATTAATGTTGGACACATCCCAATATTGATCGCCGGAATAGGGGTTCGTTAAATTTCCTTGATTACGACGCGTTTTGTCATCTTCGGAGTATTCTTTAACAGCCTCCTCCCAGGTGATTTCATGTTGTTTTAATCGCGCATGGCATTCATCGATAAGCGCAGCAGCTTTTGAAAGGTCCTCACTACTAACTTCAGGGCTGAGTAGGATATGGCGAATGGTGTAGTCGTCTCCTTTGCGATCTAAAAGCTTAATAATGTGGAAACCATATTGCGTTTCTACAACATTTGATATTTCACCCACTTCAAGTGAAAAGGCAGCAGCCTCAAAAGGTTTAACCATCATTCCGCGGGTGGCTTCGATCTTACCTCCTTTTTTAGCACTTCCCTGATCTTCGGAATGGATGGTCGCCACAGCTGAGAAAGATCGATCTCCATCAATAATGTCTTGTCGCCATTTTTTCAGTTTTTTAATCACTGCATTTTTACTGGACTGAGAAATTTTAGGAAAAATGACTATTTGCTGGATGGCGATTTTTTCATTGATATAAGGAACACTGTCCTCTGGGATGTTTTTGAAAAAGCGTTGAACATCCTCAGGGCTCACAGTGACATCTTTGGTGATCTGTCTTTCCATCTCCTGAGATAACATCCGATCGCGAATGATGTCACGGAATTCGTTTTTTATCTGCGTATATGTTTTCCCGTAAAATTCTTCTAACTTTTCACGGCTTCCAATCTGTTGCTCGATGGTACGCAGTCGATTTTCCATTTCGGCATTTACTTGATCGTCTGTAATTTCGATACTATCAATTTGCGCTTGATTTAATAATAATTTCTGATAAAGCTGTTCTTCTATGATTTGACAACGGTTTTGATTCCCGCCAGGTGCTTCTTTATTATTTTCCATTTGAAGTTTCTGTGCTTCTATATCAGAATGTAAAATGATATTGTCACCTACCTGAGCAAGAATTTCGTCAATCACTTTTTCAGAAGATGACGCATTGTCATCGGTGATGATCTGAGCGTGCAACGAAAGAAGCGATGATAAACTAATGAATAGTAAGAGGATATTGTTCTTTGACATTTTCTGCAATTGTTTCTTTTGCTTCTTGGCGAAGCGTGTTAATTCTACGTTTTAAAATCCGTTTCTTAATATTGTTTTTCTCAATTTGTAACGGGGAAGATACGGATTTGGATCGATAATCAATGACGTTAATAAAATAGGTCCAGTCATCCACATGAAAAATAGAGGCACCCTTTTGTAGAATGAGATTTTGTTTTTTGTTGTCACTCATGGGTATCTCTTTTGTGAGGTCATCGAAATAAATCCATTTATCGCGATCAAAATAGAAATTTTCAGCATAGCGTTTTGCGTATTGTTGTATGAGCTGTTCATCTTTATCATTTTTTAACAGAAAGTGATCAGCAAATGGCGCCTGGCCAGCTATACTATCATGGATTCTGATATATAAAGCGTGGACAATATAGGATTTGTTTTTGTATTGCCCGCGGTTTTTATCATAGTAAGCTTGAATTTCCTGTTCACTTACCGAAGAGTCAAGTTGCCCGGCAATGTATTTGTTTTCTAAATCGAAACGGTGTAAGACCGTAAGTTCATCGTTACTTTGCAATTCATTCCATTTCTTTTGTTGCGGTTGTTGCTCTTCAATGGCGAGTTCGATCTGTTTTTGAAAAGTCCATCGTTCAATAACGCGTTCCCGAAGATGTTCCGGGCCGTATTCATCGGCGTAATAGTTCATCAACTCTTCTAAAGTAGAAGTTGTTAGTTGGTGTTCTTCGACACTACAAATGACATGTTCAGATTGGGACGAAGAACACGAAAACAAAAACACGAGAAGGCTGCCTGTTAAGGCAACCTTCCCCAATCGTATAAAGTTATCGCTAATCCCCAAGGCCGTAAAGCACTTCTTCATTGACTTCAATAGTATGTTTCTTTCTGAGTTCCTTAATCCATGTCTTTTCTAAAAAATTCTGATAATCTTGAATAACCTGTCCTCTTGCTTCCTGAAGTGACTTCGTGGAAGGTTCCAGGACTTCCTCGACAATGATGAGGTGATGCTTATCCTCTTTTTTGAATGGCCCATTCACTCCATTTTTCAATGAAAGCCCTTTCAAAAGTGGATGACGCTCGGGTATAAACTTACCAGATTCTCCAGATAAGTTCAGCTGCGACTCTTTATTTACAATCGTTAGTATACCTCTCAAATCGATAGTATCCGATTTATAGAGCGCAAGTGCAGTATCCAGCTTTGCTTGATCGTTAGCAGAAAAAATAGTTGCTTGATAACGCTCGGGCCATTGATAGCGGTCTTGACGTTTGTTGAAATAAGCTTCTAATCCAGATGTATCCTTGATGGCGCGGTCCCAAACTTTATCCTTCATGATTTCATAAAGCAAAATACCATCGTGATATTCCTGGAGTAAAGCCCGATATTCAGGATGCTTTTCTTTTAATCGCGATTTTTCATCAGCTAAGATTTGTTCATTCTGCCAGTCGTTGTATTGACGATTGATAAATGCCTGCATGTTAATCGGGTTCGCTCTTTTAAGATCGCTCAAGAAATTCGCAAACTCTTGCATCGTGTATTTGCGGCCTCTGTATTTAAACATCCATTTGTTTTTATTGATTTCAGGCGCTTCCCACTTTCCTTTGAAGATCGTAGAGTCAACATTTTCATAAAACCAATCAATACGTTTTTCTTTTTTATCCTTGAACTTATTTTTTCGTTTCAACTTTTGGATGAAAGATGATTGTGTTTTTTGACCACGACTACCGCGGTTCACTTTGTTTTGAAGTTCGCTTTGAAGTGAATCGAAAGCTTTTAAGGGTTCGTAGTTTAAACGTTTGATAATGTGAAAGCCATAATCGGTTTGTACGGGCTCGGTATAATCACCGTCGTTTTCAAGCGAAAATGCTGCTTCTTCAAATTCAGGTACCATACGTTGATTGGTTCCCGACCCAAAAGCGGGGAGACGACCACCTTTGGATTTTGATCCGCGATCATCTGAATAGAGTTTCACCAATTGTTCGAAAGACTCGCCTTCTTCCAGTTTTTGGTATATTTCATTCACTTTTTGTTGAGCAGCCTGAATATCAGATTTACCAGCGTTTTTTTGAAGGGCAACCATAATATGGGCTGTTGTAATCGTACCTCGTGCTTTCCGTTTATCGGTTACTTTGACGATATGGTAGCCATATTTGGTCCGTATAGGGTTAGAAATTTCACCAACTTTAGTATTGTAAGCAGCAGATTCGAAAGGGTAAACCATTTGAAAAGCTGTGAAAAAGCCGAGGTCACCTTTATTTTGTTTTGCCGATGGGTCCTCTGAACCGTTCTTGCCAGTGGCTACTGATTCAAAAGAAGCGCCATCTTCGATGCGTTTTTTCATCTCCATGATGCGATTGTAAGCTTCCAATGTATCTTTCGGAGGTGCGCTCGGAGGTATTTTAACGAGGATATGAGAAGCACGAACCTCTTCTTTCATGCGCTCATAGGCTTCTTTGACGAGCTCTTTGTTTTTTGAAGAATCCACGAGGTAAGGACGCGCCAATTGTTGTTGATAACCTTTAAGTTCTTTTTGAATGGATGGAATCGTATCATAGCCGAGAGCTTCAGCTTCAGCTACCTTCAATTTAAATTTCTTAAACAAATCCATGTATTCATCGAGACTCGCTTTGTCATATTTTGGATCATCGTTGTTTTTGAGGTAAACCTGTAGAAATTCCTTCTTCGTTATTGGCTCACCGTTGACCTTCATGACAACGGCATTATCATTCTTTTGTCCGTACACCAATATTGGCAGGGTAATCAGTATTGTAATGAATAGTTGCTTCATTGTTTGTTTGTTTTTCCAAAAATTAAGAATACGAAAATAAAAATTCGTCTGGCAATTGATACGAATGATCAGCCAAAATATTGTTAAATGCTACAATTTATTTAAAGCTATAGTTTGGTGCTTCGCGCGTGATTGAAACATCGTGGGGGTGAGATTCTAACATACCAGCATTGGTAATACGTACGAATTCGGCACCTTGAAGTGTTTGGATAGAGCCGGCGCCGCAATATCCCATCCCGGAACGCAAACCACCAATGATTTGATAGATGACCTCTTTGAGGTGTCCTTTGTAAGGTACACGTCCAGAAATTCCTTCAGGCACAAGTTTGTTGGAATCTTCTTCATCCGCCTGAAAGTAGCGGTCTTTTGAACCACGTTCCATCGCTTCTATAGAACCCATGC
>CAYFTH010000094.1:0-12337 GCA_964346075.1 uncultured Fluviicola sp.
CTTCAAGTTCATCCAGTACTTCCGCATCCACTTTAGATTTACCGACTACAGTACGCGTCAGTTTAGAAAGAAAACTCTCCTTTGTTTTCTCCAACCCTTCATCGAGTTTCTTTTTTTTGTCCTTTGAAAATAGACCGAATAATCCCATATCTATAAAACTAGAAAAAGCTTCTCACCCAAAAGTAAGAAGCTCAATAACATATATAATGATTGTCGCGAATTATTTCTTGGCGAACCAATCTTTTACTTCGTCGTTTTGAACGATTTCTTCTCTCATTGAGTAAGACCCACGTTCATTTTTCACCATTTTTACAACTTTGGTGTGATTTTTACCACCTCCAGTTTGAATCGATGCTACTGTCTTCTTTGCCATAACTTCAACTATTTAATTTCTTTGTGAACAGTCATTTTCTTGAGAACAGGATTGTACTTCTTGAGTTCTAAGCGCTCAGGAGTATTTTTTCTGTTCTTTGTCGTAATATAACGTGATGTACCCGGTACACCTGACTTTTTGTGCTCCGTACATTCCATAATTACCTGTACTCTATTTCCTTTCTTCGCCATCTTTAATGATTTTATTCGTAACCTACAAGAGATTCACTACTACTTCAAATAACCTTTTGCTCTAGCCTCTTTAACACATGCTGTAATACCGCGCTTGTTAATCGTACGCAGTGCAGATGTAGAAACGCGCAAGGTCATAAACTTCTCCTCTTCAGGTAAGTAAAATTTCTTCTTTACCAAGTTTGGATAAAACTTTCTCTTCGTTTTATGATTAGAGTGAGATACGTGGTTGCCCACAATCACTTTCTTTCCTGTTAACTGACAAATTCTCGACATAATTAAATAGTTTTGCTAATTACAAAGCGAGTGCAAAGAAACGTATTATTTATGAATATCCAAAGCTTTTGGAATTTTTTTAGCAAAAAAAATGAAAGCCATAAAAGCTTCACACTTCTTCAACAAATTTAGACAATTATATCAATTATATGAAGCATATGTTCACCTATTTGCACCAAAATACTATCCGTTTATTTTCAGGAGTTCAGCGACTCTTCAAACAGTTTTTTTTAAGACGTAGTTATCATTCATGGTGAATTGATTAAGGCCTAATTCAGAAAAAAAATAGTAAACGCTGGTTTTTAGTAGCTACCACTCTGAAAAAAGCTTTACGAAAATGTACCGTTGCCACGCATTATTCCACACCGTAATCGATGAGTTCATAATGAACTTCCGTCCCATATTCGATGGCGGTTGTATCGAAATTTTCAATGCGCAAATCCTTGAAACTTCTATGCACCAAACCAATATTTTTAGCATACACCTCAAACTTACGACGGTAATCCACCAACGAGAAAAAATCCTCATATTCCACTGTAACAGTTGAATCCATCTTCCCAAAAGGTATTTCTTTGGCCACGTGAACATTTTCGTAGTGAACCATTTCCTCTTCTTCGGGGAGATAAGCATTCACGTCCCATTCTGCACCTGCACGAATAGCAAAAACCAATCTGATTTTACGTTGATTCTCTTCAATCACTTCTCCCCGTGCGTTTTCTAAAAGAACAGTCCAAACCCGCTCATCCAATAATTCACCTGTCTCCTGATCATATCTATAACGCCACAACTTGCGTGCTGCACGTCCTTCATTATCCTCAAATGTTTCACCCATAACCGTTTTTAACCTGTAGCTATTGGAATCAGGAATGGGGTTGGATGCGGCATCATGAAATACCTCTAAAACACTATATTCCTGATAAAATCCTTCTTGAACAGGAAAATATTCATAACCAAAATAGGGTTCAGGCGTTTTTTTACATCCCGTAGAAAGCATTAGAAAAAAAGTCAGGAAAAGAATTACATACCTCATTTCACTTGATAAACGCATCGCTTGAAAAATAGTTGCTTACACGATCAACCATTCGGATTTTTTCCTTCTTTTTTGAGTTTGTTCATGTATTTTTTTAGCTCTTCGCCTTCCAATCGCTCACCATGTCTGTAGTAGGCGCGACCTAATTCCTTGCCTTGCTCGTCGTAAGTAATCCACCACCCATGTTTTTGGCGGTTTTTCCAGCGCTCCAGTATCATCGTTCGACCGTTGGGATGGTTCTTATGAATTTTCCCATCGAAGCGTCCTTGCTTATATTTCCCCTTTAATTTTACGATTCCATCCGGGAAATACTCAATTACAGGTCCATTGAGACGATCATTCTCGTAGTGAGCTTCGCGTAATACAGCGGGCTCACCCTTTCGTCTGACATTAGGCCCGTAATAAGTAGTACGTTTGCCATTCAGCTGACCATTTTCGTACGTTTCTTTAAAACTCAAATGCCCTGAAGGCCGAAAATGGGTCCAGACACTATCTTTTTTCTGATTTTTATAGATTCCATGCGCCAGTAATTCTTTGTTTTCATGATAGAAATAGGCTTCTGATCGCGGAGAATCGCGCTCGTGAATTACAATAGAACGAATTTTTGATGAAGGATAGCGGTAGGTAAATTTACCGACTGGCCTACCGTGATTAAATTGTCCTTCGTAGCGCGGCACACTCGATCGCTCGTAGTATTTCACCCATTCACCGTGTTTTTTTCCTTCATCATCATGTTCATTGACCTGACCAAATGAAAAAATACTCGCGAACATGGCGAGAATAATTAAACCAGTTGTGTGCTTATTTCCATTCATTTGCTAATTCTTTTAAATCTTTCACCTCCCAGTCGGCCTTCAGATCCACCTGCTCTTGAGACGCTATAAGTACGGTCTTCATCCCAAGATTCGTTCCAAATTCAATATCGCTGGCGGTATCACCAATCATCACCGATTTTTCAAAATCAATTTCGGGAAACATCGCTTTTGCTTCCAAAGCCAGAGCGGGTAAAGGTTTTCTCTGATCGTTGGCAGCACCACGCGCATTATCGGCTACAAAAATTCCATCAATTCGGATTCCTTCTAGCTCCAACTTTTCTTGCATATAACGATGGATCACTGAAAGGTTACGCCGCGACATCAATCCTTTTGCTATGCCCTGCTGATTTGTTACTACCACAATTCTATCAAAATAACCGGCTATTTTTTGTAATCCCTCCAGTGTTCCAGGTAAAAACTCAAACATTTCAACGGAAGTAATGTACCCATTAAAGTTGCGTTGATTAATGACGCCATCACGATCTAAAAACAAGGTCCAATTTCCACTAAAATTCACACGTTCTATTTTTACTTGTCGATTTTGAATACTTAACGCAGGCAGAGTTAGTGCAAACAACGATTAATTTACGATTTCCAGCAATTCTACATCAAAGATGAGCACAGTATTAGGAGGTACGCTACTATTCCCTTCTTCTCCATATGCCAGAGCTGAAGGGATCAACAATTTCCCCTTACCACCTTCTTTGAATTTAGGAATTCCTTCCGTCCAACCCTGAATCACTTGCTGGAGATTAAATGTCACACCACTCTCATCACTTTGATCAAATTGTTCATCATTGGTGAAATATCCGGTATATCGCACTTTGACATCATCATCAGGCGCTGGTTGATTTCCAGCCCCCTGAACATCAACTACATAATGCAAACCACTCGCTGTTTTTGTTGCAGACCATCCCTTTTTGTCAACATACTCCTGAATGATCGAAATATCCTCCGTAAGTTGTTCCTCTGGGCTAGGACCTTTATTACAACCTGCAACAATCGCAATCACCAAAATAATTCCAATTTTTTTCATTCGATCTATTTTATATCAAAAATAGGAATTCTGTTGATACTGGACTAATTTTCGTCTATGTTGTACATGAATGACAACTTTAAACCATCGTAGGCCGGAGCAACGCTTTTTGGAAGTTTCTCTTCAATATTCTCATGAGAATCAAACAAATGAGAAATATGCGTAAGATAGGTTTGTTCTGGTGAAAGCGCATCTATGATATCGAGTGCTTCTTCCACATTTAAATGAGAAAGGTGAGGTTGTTCGCGCAAGCAATCGAGGATTAAATACTTCACACCGCGTAGTTTTTCAAATTCTTTTTTAGGAATAGTCTTCACATCTGTCAGGTAAGCAAAGTCGCCTATTCTAAATCCAAGAACAGGCATTTTGTAGTGATACATTTGAATGGGAATTACACGAGGTCCGTTCGGAAGTGTAAAGGGTGTTGTATCAATTGAATTAATATTCACACTGGGAACACCTGGGTACTTATTCGTTTCGAAGGCATAGTAAAACTCTCTTTTCAGCGCTTCTTCGACGTCTGCATTGCAATACAGTTCCATATCTCTCTTTTCTAAAAAATTAAAAGAGCGTACGTCGTCCATTCCTGCAATGTGATCTTTGTGAGCGTGGGTGTAGATTACAGCGCGCAGGGAGCGCACATCTTCTCTCAGCATTTGCTGTCTAAAATCAGGTCCCGTGTCTACTACAAAATTCTCTTTGCCGTAAGAAAACATGATTGAACTCCTCAATCGTTTATCTTTCGGGTTTTTGGATTGGCAAACCTCACACTGACAACCTATAACAGGAACGCCTTGTGATGTTCCTGAACCCAGAACAGTGACGTCAATTTGTTGATTTTTCCCCATAATGTTTGACAACAGCTTATATTCAAAAAAGTTTTACAAAAAAAAAGGCCCGGTACTACCGAGCCTTTAAAATACAATTTAAATTCGATTTACTTCATAACTTTGACTGTTTTTGTTCCTGCTGTTGTATGTATTTTAACGAGATATACTCCTGCCTCCCATGAAACAGTTTCAAGTGTTTTCACTTCATCAATATGCTCACTCGATGCAACTAACTGTCCAGCAACATTTATCACTTCAAAGCTCATCAATGAAGCACCTTGAACGTCGATAGTTAGTTTCTCTTGCACTGGATTAGGATAAGCACGAACCTTTACATCGTTTGCCACGTCTATTCCAACCGTTGTAATCGCTACACAATCAGAAGTATCTACACAATTACCATCCGTAATGATTACCGCATAATTACCATTGGCTGTAGCAGTAAACGTTTTATTGGTTTCTCCTGCGATCGGAGCATTATTATCATCACAATCAATCCATTGATAGTCTGCGTTTGTCGCATTTGCTTCAATTGTCAAATCTGTTGTTGTCGTTGTGATGTCTACATTACACAATTCTTCCACTGAACATGGGAAAAGTTGATAACCGTCATCATAAGGACTACTGGAATCATATTGTCCTCCTATACCTGTTATATCAAACGGTCCATTTGGCGTTGAGGCATTCGCCAGCGGAGATGCATCTGTTACGCGAACTGTAAAAACAGTATTGCCGTCCGTTATGTCGATATTATCGTTGGAAGGCCAGTTCATTTCACCGTTCACCAACGTCATATTTTCCATCTTCACCAATTGACTCTCTGTCGATTCATCAAGTACTGTTACCACATCAGGAGTTACGGTCGCCTCACCTTGAGTCAGTACAGTAATTTCCTCAGCAAAAACCTGGGTGAGACCATTAAACTGATCGATTTGACCTTTTACAGCAATCGAATCTCCCTCAGTAGCGTTGTAACCACTCACCTGATTAAAGTTGTAAACCTGAATACCATCTCCTGGACCATCAATTATAGTAACGTTATAACCATCTCCATCCAAGAAATCGATACAATGTACAATTCCGCGTAACTCCACATAGACACCTAATGAATCCGCCACGTTATTCGCATCATTTGACGACACCGGACCTATTGGATAAAGTATGTATTCAAATGTTTCGCCTGTAAGCGCTACATTTTCATCGGTCGCTCCGTTCGAAGCAACCACGATATCACCCGATTGGTTCAAGTTTTGCTGCGGTCCGTTGAGTCGAACATATACAGGTGTGTTCGGAACAGTTCCTGATGTGGGAGTTAAGGAAACAGAAGTTCCAAACCCACTACCTGAAGTCAATGAAACCTCAAAATTCGCTGGAGCTGTAACGATGAGATCATCGGTCAAATAATCACCAGAAACATTTATTGTTTGCTCAGCCGATGGGGTTCCCACAAAGTGAGAGAAACCAGAAAGGGTGTTTGTACTCACATTAACTGTTGGGTCTGGCGTCAAAATCTCACCTTCCAGGTTAACTACTTGATTCGGTGCTCCGGTTGAAGTAATCGTGATATCGCCGTTTGCCGGATTCTGGGCTGTGGTCCCATTTAATCGTACATAAATTGTTGTGGTATTGACAACCCCACCCGATTGTGGAAGTGTTAATGTTGTGCCAAACCCCGTTCCACTTGTTGTCGAAATTTCATAATCTCCACTTGTAACATTTAACGAAATGTCATCTGTCAAATTGAATCCCTCTGTCGTAAATGTCTGCTCAGCGGAAGGGTTTCCAATAAATTGCTGAAATCCTGTAAGTGTTGTGGGCGAAGCATTAACAGTAGGATCAGTATTTTCTGTAACAACAATGTTATCGATAGCAATATCTTCATCACCTGAATTAAGGTTTGTTTCAAAGAAAAATTCAATGGTAGAAGCACCAGGTAAACCAATAGTTTCTGTGTACTCCGTAAACACAGATGTGATTTCAGCACCATCTCCCGTTCCGTCAAAATCAGTATCGATCAGTGGAGCACCATTAAATTGCGAACCATCATTTTCAATCCAAATAAGGTTTTGCTGAGCTCCGCCATCCACGGAATAGGTAATGTGCAAGTAATCATTATCATCCCAGTCCTGGTTGGTACCGTCATCATCCTCTGCAAGCGATACGGCGAAATCAACAGCCGATGCACCACCTAAATTAATAGTGGCCGTAGATAAAGTGACGGGTAAAGTAGCTCCCTCACCGTCGATATCCATACCTGCAAAATAGAAAGAACCGTCAATATTCGTGACTTGATAGCCAGTAGAAATATTCGAACCATCTGTTCTTGTAAAGAAATCACCAGAACCATCTGAAAATTCCGCGATTGAAGTATTGTAATTCGTTCCGTTGGTGTTCGTTTCAAAACTCTCTTCATAGAGCACTTGACCGAAAGCAAAATTTGTTAAAAGCATTAAAACTGCTGCGTAAACCTTTTTCATTTTTTTTGTTATTTAGATTTACGGCAAAATTACGGTAATATGCGCTGGTACATATTAATATACCGTTAAGGTTTTTCAAGAAAACAATGGAGGTTATCAACAATATGATGAACGAAGACCTTAGAAAGTAATGATGGCGGAGTTATGGGTAGGAAACTGGTCTTCATGAGAGTCAAAATTCAACTTTCGAGGGGATCTTTATCTTACTTCAGCCCTGGAGAGCATTTCGATTTACTCAATAACCTCCTCTTGCTTCCAACAACCTCCTCGGGCTTCAGCCCTCGAGAGCCTCGGGCTTCATCTGAGGGCTGAGGGCTGAGGTTCTCGAAGCCCGAAGCCCGAAGCCCGAAGCCAAAATAATTTCCGAACTTCTATTCTTCAATAACAATCGTTTTTTCATCAGCACCATAAGCAGCAAAATTACCGAGTGCTTCATTGGTCCAAACAGGAGTTGGATTGGCAGGAGCTGCATTTTGCGCATTGTTGCTGGTGATTTCAAAAAGTTCATCGTAATAATTGTAGGTTTTCTCACTGTAAGAAAGTAGCGAAACTTTTATTGAATCTCCCACTTCGTATCGCGAACTAAAAAAGGGAACGGCTTGATTATTTCCTTCTGAAAATGAGTCGTCAAATAAAAATTGTTGCCCCAGACTGGTGATCGAATCTCCGTTAACTACTCGATTGGCACGGTAAAAATTGGGTCCTGATGGGTCGGTAAAGTTCACATAAACGACATACCCTTCATCCCCAAATAAACTGGCCTCCTCGAAATCTTGCGTTAATGAATCAACCGGAACCAAATCCGGAAGGAGATCTGAGCTCTCATAAACGGTGCCGTCAATGGTCACCTGCATGGTATATTCACTGCCGTAATCGGGTGAATAATTTTCCAACAAATAGCTGCCATCACCCTGGTCAGTTAGGGGCGATGCTGTTCCACTTGCATCAATGATCTCAACATTAGCACCTGTCACGACTGGAAATTCTTCAGCGCTGAAAACCGATCGCGTTTCCGAAATTTTTACTTCCACCCGCTCCTGATCAGCGCGATAATTTGCTTCAATCACTGGTTGAGGTTCGGAATCATTGACCTCTATATCAATCACTTTCTCACATGAAGTGGCGATTGATAAAAATAAACCGAACAAGATTAAGTATTTAAAAATCCGCATCTTATTTAATTTTAAAATTATAAGTAATAGAAGGAATCAACTTAAATAATGCCGTTTGAACAGCCTGGGTGCGTCCTGTCGTATTTCCTTCAAACGAATCGGTGAAGCGCACTGAAAAGGCATTTTCTCTGTTGTAAACATTGTAGATAGAAAAATTCAGATTCTGTTCAAAATGCTCTCTATCTTTCATGTACCAGGTAAACCCTAAATCAAGTCGGTGATAATCGGGTAGTCGATTGCCGTTACGGTCTCCAACATAAGGAACTGTGTAGCCATCATAACTGTATTGAGCACTGGGGAACGTTACGGCATCTCCAGTGTAATAAATGAAACTGGCACTGAACACAAATTTTTCATTCAGGTTATAGGTCAAAACAGCCGTCAAATCATGGATCCGATCCTGTCTTGCCGAGAACTCCCTTCCATTATCAATATCGTCAAATTGACGCAGTGCACGCGACAATGTATAGTTGAACCAACCGGTAAAATCACCCTTGGTCTTTTTGACTTGAAATTCGATACCATAAGCTCTACCTTGTCCGTAAACCAACTCTCGCTCTACCTGTTCATTTAAGATGAGATTCGCGTTGGGGCGATAATCAATTTGATTGTCCAACCATTTATAATACGTTTCAACCGACGCTTTATAGGTATTGTTGTCAAAATTGCGATAATACCCCAAAGCAATTTGATCTCCAATTTGCGGTTTTACGTTATTAGAAGTGGGTACCCACACGTCAGTAGGACTGCTGGTGGTTGTGTTGGAAAGTTGATGTATGTATTGAAATATGCGATTGTAACCCGTTTTTATTGAGCTCAGTTCATTGATGATGAAACTTGCAGAAAACCGCGGTTCGACACCTTGATAGTATTTAATCGACTCCCAGGGATCATATTGTTCTTCACTGATGAGATCGCCTTCTTCATTGTATTCGAAAGCCGTTCCCTCTCCCATATAGTTAAATCCAGAGTAGCGCAAACCGTACATGAGCGCCCATCGGTTACCGATTTTTTGTTCATTTTGGATATATGCTCCCATTTCCAGTCCGCGCCGTTTATCGAGTTCTATCTCATTAAACCCTACGTTCGCTCCACTTTCTAAAACACCTGGTTCAAAAGTGTGGTGAATCGCATTGACTCCAAATTTTATTGTGTTATTGCTGTTGTAGAAATAAGAAAAGTCCTGTTTTACGTTGTAGTCCCGAATGGAGGAACGAATACCGAAGCCGTCTTCTCCAGCTCCAATTGAAAACTGATAATCAAATTTACTGTAGATCAAAGAAGTGTTGGAGAATAGCTTATCCGAAAAAATATGATTCCAGCGCAAAGTCCCGGTTTGGTTCCCCCAATCAAAACCGAATTGATCGTCGAGTAAAAAATCATCGCGTCCAAAATATCCAGAGATGTACAAGCGGTCTTTATCGCCCAGTTCAATATTCGCTTTAGCGTTGAGGTCATAAAAGTACAAAGTTGTATTATCCAAATCCTGATTGGGAGCAAGTGGAAGAAAAATATCGGCGTAACTTCTCCTACCCGAAACAATAAATGAACTTTTGTCTTTGATAATGGGACCTTCTACTGTTAATCGCGATGAAATTAAACCAATTCCACCTGAAGCATTAAAACCTTTCCTGTTACCGTCTCTCATTTTTACGTCCATAACGGAAGATGCTCTTCCTCCATATTCAGCTGGAATACCTGATTTATAAAGCGCAACATCCTTGATAGCGTCGGAGTTAAATACAGAAAAGAATCCGAGCAAGTGAGAGGCATTGTACACTGTAGATTCATCCAGCAAAATAAGGTTTTGATCGGCTCCACCTCCGCGAACAAAAAATCCTGCATTTCCTTCTCCTGCACCTTTCACTCCCGGGGTGAGCTGTAACGTTTTCATGATATCCTGCTCTCCAAACAAAATAGGAATTGTCTCGATATCTTTAGGATCCAAACGGGTTACCTCCATTGATGCTGAAGTAATATTGTCGTTCTCTTTTTTGGAGGTTACGACGACCTCTTCCATTTCCTGCACATCGCGGGGTACACCGAGCTCTACATTGATCGTTGTATCCTGAAGTAATTGTACTTGAATCACTTTATTTTCGTATCCCGTACTCCGGTAAATCAAAGTATATTCCCCAGGTTGAACTGTTAACGAATAAAAACCGTAAGCATTCGTTCGTGCCCCAGTATTTTGGAGTTCTTTGACCACAACTGAGGCACCAAACAGGTCCTCTCCATTTGTACCGTCTTTAATCGTACCACTAATCGAAACCTCTTGGGCAGTAAAACTAAAAGCTATTATTAGAGTGGTGATAATACTAGTTATGTGCTTTAAATTCATTGGAAGCTAAAATTTGATCATGTTACAAGTTCAGTCTTTACATAGAATGCTCAAAATTACAGATAACATTCAGTTTTGGAGAACAAAAATCGCATTTTTTATATTAACGGTAATTTGCTTCCTACATGTCTTACAGGCGTTTAGTATAACGTTTCCACTCTTTAAAGAATCTCACCACACTAAAACTCAATATTTGTATAAATTGAGAGCACATAAGAATAGAATTGAACCACAGTGTTTGAACGCAAACGTTTCCATCAGGGTTTCTATTAATTTTTATACCAACGTAATTAGAGAAATTAACTTCTTCTTTCTTTCAACACCGCCAGCACATCATTTATGCCATAGCCCTTATCGCGCAACAATATGAGATAATGAAATAACAAATCCGCACTTTCATTTAAAAACAGCTCCTCGTTATCATCCTTCGCTTCGATCACCACTTCAACAGCTTCTTCGCCGACCTTTTGTGCTACTTTATTGATTCCTTTTTCGAAAAGACTCGAAACGTAAGAGTCTGATTTCGGATTGATCTTGCGATCATTAATGATTTTTTCGAGTTGTTCGATCACACCAAATTGATGTGACGCCGTGTCTCCCCAGCATGTTGTGGTTCCTGTATGACACGTGGGGCCATTGGGTCTTGCTTTAACCAAAAGCGTATCATTGTCACAATCGATTTCCAGGCTGTGCAAATCCAACGTATTACCACTCTCCTCACCTTTCATCCACAACCGTTGTTTCGATCGCGAGTAAAACGTTACGCGTTTTGTTTTTAAGGTTTCTTCGTAGGCTTCTTCATTCATATACCCGAGCATGAGTACATCCATAGTGTCCACGTCTTGAATAATCGCGGGAACCAATCCGTCCCCTTTTTCAAAATCTATTTTCATATTATACGGTTCTTACGGGTATATTTTCTTGTGCTAATTTATGCTTTAATTCTGGAATTTCAATTGTCTGAAAATGAAAAACACTCGCCGCCAATGCCGCTGAAACTTCAGTACGAGTGAAAAGATCAGAAAAATGTTGCGCTGTGCCGGCTCCACCAGATGCAATAACGGGTATTGAAACAAGCGCATCCAATTGCTGGAGCGCATCAAGTGCAAATCCTCCTTTCGTCCCATCGTGATCCATCGAGGTAAATAAAATCTCTCCAGCTCCTAACCTTTCTGCTTGTTGCACCCATTCAAACAAATCGATCTCCGTACGTTCTCTTCCTCCGACCAAATGTACTTTCCAGCCATCTTCGGTTAATTTTGCATCAACAGCTAAGACCACACATTGATTTCCGAATTGAGCAGCGAGTTCTGTTAATAACTCCGGCCGTTTCACAGCCGCTGAATTCACAGCAATTTTATCTGCACCAGCATGCAGTAAAGCGCCCGCGTCTTCGACACTTTTCACACCGCCACCTACGGTGAAAGGTATACTCACTTCGCGAGCAATGCGCTCCACAAGTTCAACTAAGGTTTTCCGTTTTTCATGTGTCGCGGTAATATCCAAAAAGACCAATTCATCCGCTCCGATGTCTGAATATTTTTTAGCTAATTCTATGGGATCACCTGCATCCTGAAGATCGACAAAGTTCACCCCTTTCACAGTTCTTCCATCCTTAATATCTAAACACGGTATGATTCGTTTTCGTAACATGTTATTTCATTATTATCCAACAAAATCGAAAGTTATTATGTTTATTCTACTTCCTTTCATTTTTCTTAAAAAAAACGAAACAAAAATTCAAGGCTGTCAAAGCAAAACTATTTCCCTCTTTATCTTTAAATTACAAAACTAGG
>CAYFTH010000095.1:0-12310 GCA_964346075.1 uncultured Fluviicola sp.
ATCTTTGTATATTTGGAATTATTGTCTGTTCGGGACCTTGTCCAAGTATTTTAACGAAGGTGTTGACTACGATGAAACATAGCCCGGACAAGATCATGTATAAAATCCCTCTATTCATGCGGGCAAAGATATAATTAGAAAATAAAAAATGACGAAAACAACGACAAAGAACAACAAGTTATATCATCGAGAGCGCTTGGACAAATTAAAGGAGGAAAAGCAGTATTACTTGAAACGGTCACGATGGTGGGTCGTGTTGCGTTTATTGAGTTTTTCTGCCATTCCCGTAACACTATTTTTAGGTTATCCGTTGGGCGGTTATTCTGCTGGATTACTAATTGTGGAACTTCTTATCTTCTTGTGGTTCGTGCGCAAGAGTGCTGAAAATAAAGAACATCTCCAATTTGCAAAATATTTGATCACCATTAATGAAAACGAACTTGAAGCTTTAGACAATAACTTTAAGGCTTTCGGTTCGGGAGAACGATGGATCAATCAGCAGCACCCTTTTACATACGATATGGATGTATTTGGTAAGGATGGTTTTTTTCAAATCCTCAACCGAACGGTTACTGAAAGAGGCGAAAAAACGCTGGCGAACCGTTTGTCAAGTGGTGTGGGCGATTATGAAAAGTCTATAGAAGCTGTTCAAGAGCTTTCCAATAATCCAGATTGGTATCAGGCCTACCTGGCACATGGTATGCAGCAAAAAGAGGGGGTAGAAGACCTGTCTATCGCCAAGTGGTCAAATCTGCAGATTCAGCAAAAGCGCTGGATGAAAGTGCTTTCTTTTGTATTGCCCATCATAGCTATTGGTCTGACCGTGTTGTACTTGCTGGATTTTATTCACGGACTCTATTTTTCAATCGGGGCAGTTTTGGTGCTACTGCCTATTCGTCAGGTCCTTAAACAAACCAACGAGTTGCATCAGTCTTTGTCAAAACTCGGAGAAGGGATTAAAGCGATGCAGCATCAACTCCAACATGTAAAGACGATACAGTTTGAGAGCACACAGTTAAAAGAATACCAGAGGGAACTCTTTAATAATGAACGAAATGCGCATCACGCTATAGAACAGTTGAGTCGGCTGGTTGAACACGTTGAATACCGTAATAATATACTCGTGGCTGTGCTGCTCAATTTCTATATGGCCTGGGACCTCAGAGTAACTATGCGCGCCAGTCGATGGATTGCGGAAAATGCAAACCATATTCAACATTGGGAGCAATTGATTTTTGAATTTGAAGCTTTAATAAGCGGTGCGAACTATCGCCGAATGTACGCAGATAAAACAACTGCACCTGATCTATTAAGTGCCGATCAAAATGAGGTTTCGTTATCAGAGCTTGGGCATCCCATTATTGCTAATGATAAACGTGTGACAAACGATTTCACACTCGCGGATGATCATCGTTTTGCGATCATAACCGGACCCAACATGGCGGGAAAAAGTACTTTCTTAAGAAGTGTAGGAGTCAATATTATGATGGCTCAGGCCGGGTTTCACGTAATGGCTGGAAAATTTGTATTTCCCAATCGGCGACTTTATTCTAGCTTGCGAACTGCTGACGATTTGAGTGAGGAAACTTCTTATTTTCATGCCGAATTGTTGCGGCTGCGCTTTATTATGGACGCGATTGAACGCGGTGAAAAAGTTTTTATCATTTTGGATGAAATTTTAAAAGGAACGAACTCAAAAGATAAGGAAGAGGGGTCGCGAAAATTTTTAAAGAAGCTGGAAGAAAAAGGTGCTTGCGGGTTAATCGCTACCCACGACTTATCGCTTACTACACTGGCAAAGGAACATCAGTCGCTGGTTAACAAGTATTTTGATACCAACATTCAAGGCGATGAAATTTCGTTCGATTATAAGATGCGCGAAGGAGTCGCTCAGAATATGAACGCGAGCTTTTTATTGCGCAAAATGAAGCTGACTGACTAAAAGTAGCGGTGGAGAAAAGAATTAAAGCTTTTTTGTAAGGGAGAACGCATTTAACTGTCATATTGGCAATAAAAAAGAGTTGGCAAAAAGTTTGAAGTGTTCAAGAGGAAAATATAAATTTATACTCTCGTTGGTACGGGAAAAAAATTAGAAACAAATAAACTAAAGTTATGGCAGTAGAAATCACAGATGCAAACTTCGAAGAAGTTGTTATGAAATCAGATAAACCAGTAGTTGTTGACTTTTGGGCTGAGTGGTGTGGACCATGTCGCATGGTTGGACCAATTATCGATGAAATGAACGACGAATACGATGGCAAAGCGATCATCGGTAAAGTTGACGTTGATGCAAACCCTGGGGTATCAGCAAAATTTGGTGTGCGCAACATCCCAACGATTCTTTTTGTAAAAGATGGAGAGGTGGCTGATAAGTCTGTTGGAGCAGTACCAAAAGCACAATTGGCTTCAAAGTTAGACGCACTTTTGTAAATTGATATTATTCAATCGTAGAGGGGTGTTTCGAACGGAGCATCCCTTTTTTTATTTTGGGTTTACGGCCTTACCAAAAATAGCTAAATCATATTGGAATTGTAATATTTAGGTTGGCCCGTAACTTCTTCTTTGACCCACTCGGGAAGAGTGAACGCTTCCGACTCATGATTTAATTCGATCTCAGCCAGCAAAAGTCCTTTTTGAGGAGCGTAAAACTCATCAACTTCCCAGGTTTTCCCATTCACTTCGATTTCAAAGCGTACCTTGTCGATAAGGCGATCACAAAAGGTGTCGAGCATTTCTTGAGCATCGATAGCTGGGATCTCATATTCAAATTCAGCGCGCGTAGCACCTTTTGTTTTACCCTTGATCGTGAGATAACCACAATGATCTCGGAGTCGAACCCGCACGGTGCGCTCGACTGATTTAAAAATATATCCCTGTACCATCTTGTGTCCTTTTGCTGGACGTGCGTGTTTCCATAAAGATGAATCCACCAGAAATTTGCGCTCAATCTCTACTCCCATTCGTCTAGTTTTTTCACTAAATCAATGAGTCGGTTCGAGTATCCCGCTTCATTGTCATACCATCCGACTAATTTCACAAGATTCCCTACAACAGAGGTGAGTTGACTGTCAAAAATACAACTGTGCGGATTGCCAATGATGTCCGATGAAACCAGGGGTTCGGAAGTGTAGGCTAATATGTTTTTGAGTTCATTCCTGCTAGCGTGTTCAAAGCGTTCATTAATACTCTCAACGCTCGGCACGTCCCCTTTTACGGTAATGGTGAGGTCGGTCAGCGAACCGTCGGGAACGGGAACGCGAATACCACATCCACCCATGTGACCATCGAGTTCCGGAAATATTTTTGTCAGTGCTTTCGCTGCTCCAGTTGTTGTCGGAACAATAGATTGAGCAGCAGCCCGTGCACGGCGCAAGTCTTTGTGGGGAGCGTCGTGGAGCTTTTGGTCGGATGTGTAGCTGTGAACAGTGGTGATGTAGGCACTTTCGATAGTGCAGAGTTCTTTGATGACTTTTACCATAGGTGCTGCCGAGTTGGTCGTACATGACGCATTGGAAATCAATCGGTCATCATTAGATAAAATCCCATCGTTCACACCGAGTACCACCGACTGAATGTTTTCTCCGCGGCCCGGAGCGCTGATAATGACTTTCCTGGCACCTCCTTCAAAGTGTTTTGCAGCAGCCTCTTCTGTGCGAAAAAGTCCTGTCGACTCCAAAACGTAATCCACGCCGTAATCGCTCCACGGTATTGACTCAGGAGATGAGTGCTGGGTGAAAATAATTTTCTTTCCGTTTTCTAATACGATAGCATCGCCTTCTACATGAAAAGAATGTTTTATTTGTCGATGGACAGAGTCATATTTAAACAAGTGTGCAAGCGTTTGAATGTCTGCTAAATCATTGACGACCGCCACATCAATGTCATCATGGTCCAGACTCATGCGCGTAAAGTATCGTCCTATCCTGCCAAATCCATTCACTCCTATTTTCTTCATCAATATCTTTATTTTAGTCGTATCAAAGCTAACGTTTTCCCTACCTAAAGGCAAATATTCAACCTGATTCCTCATTTTTATGCTTAGCCCTCAACCTCATGTCATATTTTTACGTCATAAGTGCACCAATTTAATTAATTTCGTTCTTGAGATGATTCGGTTACTAATTTTTTTATTTGTTGTGAGTGGAGCTCCAGTCGTTGCCCAAGATGGGTGGGAATGGTCCCAGGTAAAAGAACTGCCGATTTCAACGGGACACAATGCAGTAGCCGCTGTTCAACTGGATGGTAAAAAGTACATCTATAGTTTCGGTGGTATTGCGGACAGTTTAAAAATAGATGATATCCATCAACGGGTGTTTTCTTACGATGTTATCAACGACTTGTGGAGTGAACGATTTCCTATTGGAGATACATTGGGTAAAATTGGTGCAGCGGCCAGCACTGTTAATGGTAAGATTTACATTATTGGAGGTCACCATGTAGATGAAGATACAACTGTAATTTGTTCTGATAAAAACCATGTCTATAATCCTGTTACCGACACATTTGAGGTGGATGCTGCTGCGCTGCCGATACCTGTAACTGATCATGCTCAAGCGGTATGGAGAGACAGCTTGATTTTTAATATTGGAGGATGGAGCAACGGTATGGCGATTGCAGATGTACAGCTTTTTAATCCTGCTTATAATTCATGGCAACAAGGAACTTTGGTTGGAACGGATAGTACTGATCAAATCTTTGGCGGCGCCGCTTACATTCTGAAAGACACGATTTATTACATTGGAGGCGTCGGACAGAGCAATCAAGGATTCTTCGAGACCAATGTACTTCGAAAAGGAGTTATTGACCCTGATGATCCAACACAAATTGAATGGCAGAATGATCAGATTATTTCAAATAATGCCCATTTTGGTCCTGTTTGTTCTGGACATGATCAAACTGTTTTTTGTCTTGGAGGAGCAGCAGAGGCACACGACTTTTCAGGAATGGCTTATGCGGATAGCGCCCCAGTTCCTCCAAATGCGTCACTGGTGAAATATAAGTCCAATTCATCGAGTTCAACGACGGTTTTCCCAACAGATTTTAGTCGAACTGCGTGGGGTGGAATCGCGAAATTGGGCGGTGGAAACTGGATGCTGGTAGGAGGAATTGATTCTTTACTTAAGGCAACTTCAAGTACACTGTTGTTACACAATCAAGACCTTTCCAACATTAGTCAGAGTAAACAGCCTCCCTTTTTTGAAGTGATAGAAGATGGTGACTTTTATCGGGTGCGTACTGAAAATATTGGTGCTATCGATATTTACAATGTGGCCGGTCAGCGATTATATTCAAACGCTAAAAAACTGGCAGATGTGTTGATTAATAAGAGTGATCTGGATAATGGAATGCTTCTGTTTGTTTATGATGATAATACGAATGTACCGGTGACGGTGAGAAAAATAAACTTGTGAAGTAAAACCGCTCGGGTTAAATGTCAAAAATTGCCTGGAATTTCGTTACTTTCGTTTGGAATGGATAATTTTTTAAATACTCCTATCGAATATGTCAAGGGCGTAGGCGCTGAGAGAGGCAAAGTGCTGCGCGAAGAAGTTGGTTTAGCTACACGATGGGATTTATTGAATTATTTTCCTTTTCGCTTTGTTGATCGATCAAAATATAATTCAGTGCGTGAGCTCGCTGGTTTCATGAATGCTCCTGTTCAACTCAAAGGAACAATAAGTAGCATGCGTGAAATGGGACACGGCAGGAGCAAACGGTTAACCGCTAAATTTCAAGATGAGACAGGAACCGTCGATTTGGTTTGGTTTCGAGGTGGAAAATGGGTGAAAAATAAACTGAAACCAGGTGTGCTTTTCCGGGTTTATGGCAAGCCTAAACTGTTTGGAAGTACATTGAATATTACGCATCCAGAGATTGTACCATTTCATCAAGTTGCTCAGGAAAAAGGGTTGCAACCGGTATATAACAGTACTGAAAAACTCACAAAAAAAGGATTGAACAGCAAGGGCATTGAGAAGTTGACCTATCCTTTAGCGCACGCCATGCGGGAATATATACCCGAAGTACTTCCTCAGACGCTGATTGAACAGTACAAATTGGTACCCAGAGCGGAGGCTTATTTCAATATGCACGTACCATCCAGCAATCAAGCGATTCAGCAGGCCCTGTTTCGCATTAAATTTGAAGAACTGTTTTTTCTGCAATTAGAATTGTTACTAAAAAAAGGGAAAACAAAAGCCAAATCTCCTGGTTACGTTTTTGAACGCACTGGAAAATATTTTGATGATTTTTATAAAAATTATATTCCTTTTGAGCTGACGAGCGCGCAAAAACGAGTCGTTAAGGAAATCCGTGTGGATCTCAAATCGGGCAAGCACATGAATCGGTTGTTACAAGGTGATGTTGGCAGCGGAAAGACCCTCGTGGCTTTATTGAGTATGTTATTCGCTATCGGTAATGACTTTCAGGCGGCGTTGATGGCTCCCACAGAAATTCTGGCTCAACAACACCATGAAACGCTCAGTGAATTACTTGAACCATTAGGACTTCAGGTCGTGTTGCTGACGGGTTCTACGAAAAAGAAAGAACGTGCTGCCATTCACGAGGGATTATTGAACGGATCTACATCTATTATTGTCGGTACCCACGCTTTGCTGGAACCTATCGTACAGTTTAAAAATCTTGGATTTGTTGTTATCGATGAACAGCATCGTTTCGGGGTGGCGCAGCGCGCTAAACTATGGCGCAAAAACAAGCGTCCACCACATGTGCTTGTGATGACCGCCACGCCTATTCCGCGTACGTTGGCCATGACGTTTTATGGTGATTTAGACGTTTCTATAATCGATGAATTACCGCCCGGAAGAAAACCAGTGACGACCAAACATTTTTACGAAAGCAATCGATTAAAAGCATTTCAACTCATCAGAGAAGAGATTGCAAAAGGTCGTCAGGTGTACATCGTTTATCCCTTGATTGAAGAATCGGAAAAAATGGACTATAATAATTTGATGGAGGGCTACGAAGCGATAACCAAAATGTTCCCGCGACCGACTTATCAGGTGAGTATCGTTCATGGAAAGATGAAACCCGACGATAAGGAATTTGAAATGCAGCAATTCGCCAAAGGCAACACCCAGCTTATGGTGGCCACGACAGTAATTGAGGTGGGTGTTAACGTTCCGAATGCAACTGTAATGATGATAGAAAGCGCTGAAAAGTTTGGTCTTTCCCAATTACATCAATTGAGAGGTCGAGTAGGAAGGGGAGCGGATCAGTCTTTTTGCGTGTTGATGACGGGTAATAAAGTATCAAAAGAGGGAAAAAAACGATTGCAAACAATGGTGGCTACCAACGATGGCTTCAAAATTGCAGAGGTCGACCTGGAAATTAGAGGTCCTGGCGATATTATGGGAACACAACAGAGTGGTGTATTGAATTTAAAACTTGCAGATTTAGCCAGAGATGGTCAGATCGTAACCCTGGCGCGCAATGCTGCAAAACAAACGATGCAGGAAGATCCCACGTTTAAAAAGCCGGAGAATCAGATGTTGCGCAATGAACTGAAACGATTAATAAAATCTAAACCCAATTGGAGTAAAATAGCTTAAACGAATGATTATGAGTAAAATATGGATGACTGCATTAATGACGCTTCCTTTTTTGATGTGGGGGCAAGTTGGGGGCGATCTCAAAAAAGATGGTCGAAAAATAACCACAGACCAACCCTTCGTGCTAAATGATTCACATGAAGGAAGCATTCTGTTTGAAATTGCAGTAGATGCTCAAGGAACGATTACTGCCATCAAAGTGGTTGACGATGAAACGTCTGTACGAAGTACTCCTGCTAAAATTAAAGCAACGAACTACGTAAAGAAATTTGAATTTGAGCAAGGAACGTGGTTTCCCAAACACCATCAGGGAACGATACGTTTGTCTTTGGTTCAGAAACGAAAAGGTGAAGAGGAATAAAAAAGCCCGCTCCTAAGAGCAGGCTATTATCATCATAATGAATTAGTCTTCTTTTTCGTGGGCATAAATGTGATCCACGCGATCTTTATGAAGATCCAATATAACTTTTCGTTTCATTTTAAGCGTGGGTGTCAGTTCACCTGATTCTACCGAAAGTTCTTCGGGCAACAGTTCAAATTTTTTGATTTGCTCAAATCGTCCAAATAATTCATTGTAAACGTCTACTTCTTGTTGTAAACGGTCAATGACCTCGGCATTTTTAACTAAATCGGCGTTCGACGTACCCTCAACTTTGATCCCTTTTCGTTCTGTCCATTCACGAACAAAATCATAAGCTGGAACAATGAGTGCAGCAGGGTGCTTGTGGCCCTCACCGATTACCATGATCTGTTCAATAAAACGCGATTCTTTAAATTTATTCTCCATGACCTGTGGGATGATGTACTTCCCTCCGGATGTTTTGAATATTTCTTTCTTTCGATCAGTAATTTTCAGGAATTTTCCGTCTACGATTTCACCAATATCGCCTGTGTGGAACCAACCGTCCTCTTCGAGTACTTCTTTGGTCTTTTCAGGTTGATTGTAGTAGCCCATCATAATATTAGGACCCTTGGCTAAAATTTCACCATCTTCCGCTATTTTGACTTCCACTTCTTCAAGTGTCGTTCCTACTGTCCCAAACTTAATGCCCTCTTTGAGACAATTTACTGAAATAACAGGCGAAGTTTCCGTGAGTCCGTAACCTTCAAGAATTGGAACTTCAGCAGCCATAAAAATACGTGCCAGACGCGGTTGTAGAGCAGCAGCACCAGAGGCGATTGCCTTCACCTTGCCACCCAGCGCTTCCTTCCATTTAGAGAAAATCAGTTTTCGGGCGATCCCCAATTTAAACTTGTACCAACCTGACTTTCCTTCAAGTTCATATTCTTCGCCGATTTTAACGGCCCAAAAGAACAATGCCTTTTTTAGACCTGAAAGTTCGTCGCCTTTAGAAATGATTTTTTCGTAGACTTTTTCAATTAAACGGGGTACAGCAGTAAATATCTCAGGTTGTACCTCGCGAATATTATCGCCAATTGTGTCTAAACTTTCGGCAAAGTGAATAGAAATCCCTACTTTCATATACAAGTAATGTAACATGCGCTCGTACACGTGACAAACAGGAAGAAAAGTAAGTGAACTACTCGTATGATCGCCTGGAATACGAGGTACGCACCCTTCGACATTGGAAAGAATGTTCTTGTGTGAAAGCATCACGCCTTTCGGATTACCCGTAGTTCCTGAGGTGTAAATCATCGTTGCCAGGTCATCGTTTTTGATGTTTTCTTTGCGCTTTTCAACTTCAGCTTGTTGGACGGTGTCGGCAGCCTGAATAATAGCTGTCCAGTGATCAGCGCCCTTGACTTCGTCAAAACAGTAAAGCGTTTTGAGTGTGGGAAGTTCATTCTTGATGCTGTTAATTTTATTGTAGAGCTCTTCATCTCCCGTAACGCAAAGTTTTATATCTGCATCTCCAAATATGTAGCGGTAATCTTTCGTAGAGATATTTGGATAGATGGGAACACCAATCGCTCCTACCTGCTGAATGCCGATATCCATAATGTTCCACTCGACGCGGTTACCCGAAACCAAACCGATCTTTTCTCCAGGCTGAATGCCCATCGCAATCAATCCGCGCGAGACTAAATTAGCTTTTTCGATAAATGAAGCTGTACTCATAGGTTTCCATTTCCCATCGATCTTTGTAGCGAACATGGTGTCCTGAGCATATTTTTCTTGCTGGTAATAAGGAATGTCAAATAATCGTTCAAGTTTTGCCATGGTATATTCTATTTACTCGTTAAACTTAATAAAAATTATGTTAGGAAGGAAGGTACTGTAAAAAAGTAAAATGGTATAACTCCGATGATTGGGTCCGGAATCAGGATCGATTACCGCGCTCTACAGTACATTTAGCTTAAAGTCTGGCGAAATGATAAATGATGAATTTATTTTTGTAACTTTAATCATAATTGATTGGGGGTGTAACTTTTACCCTTGTTAAATTGTTTAACTGTTAAACGTGCCCACTCTTTGAATAAGAAGGAATACAATATCGCCGTTGAACGTCATGCCAATAATCTTTTTGGTTACGTTGTAAAGTACCTGCGCAACAAGCAGGATGCTCAGGATATTGTACAGGACGTATTTGAAAAATTGTGGAAGAAACGAAAACAAATACCGCTGGAGAAGAGTAAAGCATGGATGTTCCGGACAGGACACAATGCTCTGATTAATTTTTCGACGCGACACAAGCGAACGGTTTACGGAAATGAACACATGCCGGAAAAAACAGTGGCGGTGGATCGATCTTTCGAAAATCGAGAAGTGATTGATTTAGCACTTTCGCTGTTGCCTCCGGTACAAAAGAGTATTGTTTTACTCAGGGATCTCGAGGGCTACAATTACGCTGATATTGGCGATATATTGGAGTTGTCAGAAAGCCAGGTGAAAGTGTATTTGTATCGCGCACGCAAAAAGATTAAAAAACAGTTAAAGAATTTAACGATTATTCAATGAGTAAACCTTCTTTTGAAAATATTGACCGTTGGTTCTTTGAATATACGGAGGGTAATTTGTCTCCTGATCAAATCAAAGAATTCGATGCTTTTCTTGAAAGTTACCCTTCATTGAAAGAGGAACTTGAGATATGGAGCGATGCTAAAATTTCTTCCGGACCATTGGAAGGTGGTGATTGGGAATCCTTAAAAAAGCCTGTGGTTCCATTTTCAATGCCGCTTGCAGCTTTGATTTTCGGCGTACTTATCATCGGTGCGGCTGCTTATTGGTGGACATTAATGCCAGGAGAAAAGCGCTATGCTCAAGCTGATTTAGATACAGCGATTATAGGTGTGGAAGATAAGGCGGTTTTTGCAAATAAAGTGTTAGCGAGTTCCAATTCCTCAGATGAAAAAGATAATGAGGCATCGAACATTAAACGTGTGTCGGCTGAGATAATTCAAAAATCCAACAAACAGGCTGTATCAGCCCAAGCCATTATTGATGACGCTGACACTAAGATCGATGGAGATGACGTTGATCAGTTGTCCGGGGATTATAAAAAGTTGATCGCTGCAGAGGAACATGAGAAACGGGATGCTTCTTTACACCGAGAACAATTATATCCAAATGCAATTGCTGACGACCTTCCTGAAATAAGAAGTTATTTAGATCATAAAGAGCAACGTGACCACAATGATGTAGAGGATAAGGTTGATTACAGCAAACGAATTGTAGATCAATCAAACACATTCAAACGAAAAATATCAAGATTATTGCGCAAAGTTAAGCGTATGGCAGACCACCCTGTTGCCTTGAAAAATACGAAAAATCAATATTTTCATGTACCCATGATGACAGGGTTTGCGGCCAATGCTGGTATGGTTGGAGCGGCGCGAGGAAATCGTGTTCAGATGACTACTCGGAATCAGTGGGTGGGTGAAGCGAGCCAACAGCTTCAAAACACGATTTCGTGGGATGGTTATGTTTATGCCCTGCGAGGTGGTCTTGGCGTCGATTTTAATTATAATACTTATCGCGAAAATACCGTTGAAGACTGGCAGGCGGGATTAACCTATTCTCCCAAGTTCTCGTTGAGTAAAAATGTATCGTTGGAACCAGCGCTTCGCTTTAAAATGGGAGTGAAAAAACTAGATATCCCTGCTCAATCTTTAGGACAGTCCATAGAAATGGATCGCAATAACGTGGTCGCAATGTTTGATAATGCTAACCAGCCAACGGGCACTGAATTATGGTATCGCGATGTAGGACTGGGGCTCATGCTCAACACCAAATGGTTTTATGCGGGATTGAATGTTGATAATGTGGGAGGGCATTATAATAACTATTATTCTTCTCAGCCGCAGGGTGATTTTAGAGCGAATACCAATTTTAAGGCCGTTGCAGGTACTGAGTATGAATCACTGAGTCGAGATATGCGATTAAGCGGTTATGTTTTCTATCAAAACTTTGGAGCCCTCAACGAATTATGGGCTGGTGCTAATGCCCAATACAAGTGGATGCAATTCGGTATGGCAGTCAATAACAATGCGGATATTGCTGGTTCTGCCGGTGTTGTGTTCAATAAGTTGTCCCTGCATTACAATGTCGATTACGTTGAAAGTCAGTTGTTAGCAAGAAAACAGCTGTCGCATCAAATTACGTTGCGCGTGCTTTTGCCTCCGAGCAGATACGCCGCCAAGTTTTTGAAGATATAAAGAAAAGAGTTTAGCTATGAAAAAAATAATCATGTTGTTAAGTCTTCTTGTTGCCTTCCAGACGGATGCTCAAGACCCGCAATTTTCGCAGTTTTATGCGAATCCTATTTATCTGAACCCTG
>CAYFTH010000096.1:0-12087 GCA_964346075.1 uncultured Fluviicola sp.
AAATGAGCGAATAAATCACTGTTTACAAATATAAACACTTTTGGTTACAACGAAATTACATAAGTAAATATTTAACGTACGAATCCATTTGTGAAGTTTACATTAATACATTAACTTGCACCCAAATTAAATACAAATGTCAATTAAAGCACGTTTACAACTGGTGATGAAGATGAATAATCTTTCAAATGCAGCATTTGCTGATAAGATTGGCGTACAACGTTCCAGTATATCCCATGTTATAGCCGGGCGTAATCGTCCGAGTCTTGATTTTTTAGAAAAAACATTGAAAGCTTTTCCCCGCGTTGATGCCCATTGGTTGATAACAGGTGAACAAAGTAAGTTAAAGCCACAGCACGACATTGTTGATACTGAAGTGGAGGCAACACCTGCATCTACAGCTGCAGATACACATACAGAGGACGTTAAGGAACACGATGAGAAAGCAACTGCTAAAGGAAATCAAACCATTGAGAGAATAGTTGTTTTTTACGCGGATGGAACTTATGAAGAGACATTACCTAAGAAATGATTACACCGGATCCTATAAGCTCCTCGTCCTCGTAAAAAGCACAAAACTGGCCAGGAGTAATACCGCGCTGTAATTCATCAAACAACACATATACGCCGTCAGATTTAGCAATAAGTATCCCTTGCTGGAGGGATTGGCGGTAACGGATCCTGAACGAGTACTTACGTTGTTCTCCTGGTTGAATGACATATTTATCGTTGGTGTATGTAATTGTCGAATGGTCAATTTTTAAAGCTATTCTATTTAAAGCTTTATGTGAAGATTTCTGACCGGAATAAACAATGTTTTGATTCGTATCTGTATGGATCACAAAAGAGGGGTTGGGGCGCCCGCCAATATGTAATCCTTTACGTTGACCGATGGTGTAAAAATGAGCGCCGCTATGTTCAGATACCTTTATTCCATCACTGGGTTCAAATGAAAAGGGTTTTGCGAGTGCTTCTACGTGATCAACAACATGAGGTAATGCATGGTAAGTGTTTAGTTGTGAGTGATCTTCAGGGATTTCAATAACGTCTCCTTTTCTGGCGGCTAGTTGCTGTTGTAAAAAGTCGGGTAGGCTGATTTTACCGACAAAACACAAACCTTGAGAATCTTTTTTGTCTGCTGTGATTAATCCTTCTTTTCGCGCGATATCCCGTACATCAGATTTCTGAAGGTGACCAATTGGAAATAGTGCTTTTTGAAGTTGTGCTTGCTGCAATTGACAAAGAAAGTAGGACTGGTCTTTATTGCGGTCTTTACCTGCGAGTAGTAGAACCGATCCGTCTGCTGCTTTAGCCGTTCGACAATAATGGCCCGTAGCAACGTAATCCGCTCCCAGACTTAATGCCTGGTCCATAAAAACGTCGAATTTGATTTCGCGATTACATAGAACGTCAGGGTTGGGGGTACGACCATTTGCGTATTCATCAAACATGTAATCAACGATGCGGGTTTTATATGCTTCACTTAAATCAATGACTTGAAACGGAATATCTAAACTGTTGGCAATGAGCAATGCATCGTTGGAGTCGTCAATCCAGGGACAATCGTTAGAGAGCGTGACGCTTTCATCGTGCCAGTTTTTCATAAACAGACCAATCACCTCGTATCCTTCTTCTTTTAAAAGATATGCAGCTACACTGGAATCAACACCTCCCGATAAACCAACAACAACTCGCTTCATAGTTCTTAAATAAGGCGCAAAAATAGCGAAGTTTGAAAGAGAAACAAAACAAAGATAGTGTTACATAAGTGAATATATTCGTCCATTAGATAGACGTAATGTTGATATATGTAAACTAAAACGCTGCGTAGACAATTGCAGATAGTTACATAAGTAAACAAGTGTATTCCGGAATGACTGATCACAGGTTTCCCGATTTCATTTTAATGAAGCCTTAAAACCAACTTATCCAGATTAGAAGTAAAAGCTTTTTGTGATAGTAGTCATATAACTATTTGCTTTAACCTGGATTATTCATGCGTTTTCGTTATGAAAAGTCAAAATGTCAATAGATTTGGGAAGCACAGACATATTTAATGCTCAGAATTGTAACCCACTTTTGGGTATTAAAAATTTCGAGCACTTCCAAAGGTAGAAGGCAGTTTGGCTTTGAAATAGGAAATTCACGAATAATACGGGTTAAGACAGCTTATCAAAATTAGATTTATTATTTTCGTCCTGTATGAAGAAGCGACCGTATCTATTTTTTTTACTTTGTCTCTTGCATGCTGTCTCTGGTCACAGTCAATGCGAAGAGGTTTATTTGTCTGGTCGTGTTTCAGATACATTAAATAATCAGCGGTTTTATAACCTCATGGTTATTAATTTAACGACACAACAAGGTGTTTTTGGTCAACCGTCGGGAAAGTTTGGTGTGTATGTCAATCCTGGAGATGAAATCGCATTTTCGGTAGAGGGTTATGATCGTATTTCGATAATTGTTCCGGAAAGTGACAGCTGTAATATAGATACTAACGTAGTCTTACCTAATCGCGTGCAGGAAATATCAAGTGTAGAAGTACGTCCGATAAAATCACTGGAAACGATTCGGGAGGAGCGGGAAGAACTGAGCATGCGGGAAACGCGTACCGTGACAGGGGTAGATGTTCTACAAAGTCCGATAACGGCGCTATATGAACGGTTTAGTCAAAAAGCGCAATCCAAAAGAAAAGTAGCGGAAATGGAGCATCAAGACAATATGAATGCCGTGCTCAAGGACTTACTTCGTCTTTATGTTTCCTACGATGTGGTTTATCTCGAGGAGGATGAGTTCGCGTCTTTTGTTTATTTCCTCAATATCGATGAAGATTTCTTACGTACCGCAACGGACTATCAACTGATCATGTACATCAAAGACAAACTTGAGCATTACAAAACCATGAATCCCGAAATTTTCCCGAATCGATAAAAGAGCTATTCGTCTTTATTGCGTTTTTTGCGCGGACGAAGGACCCGTCTTTTCACAACGTTAGCATCTCTTACAACCTTTTTGGGAGCCGCTTTAGTTTGTTCGGAAGGTCGTTCTTTTGTAGAAGTGTTTGTGTTTTTACGGTCACCTTTTGGAGTGGCAATCTTCACATCCAGTTTTCGTCCTTTCACTTCGAAACCGTTAAGCGCATCGATGGCGTTGATTGCCTCGGAATTATCTTCCATCTCGATGTAGCCATAACCTTTTGAACGTTTAGTCTCTTTGTCATACACCACATGGGCATAACTCACTTCGCCAAATTGGGAAAAGGTGGTTTTAAGATCATCTGAGGTAATGCCAAAATCAAGGTTGGCAATGAAGATATTCGTCATAATGGTAACTCTATAAAAATACAATACAAAATTAAAGCTTTTGAATTAAACAAAAGATAAATGAACGCATTTTTTGTGTAAAAGTGCGTTTATCTCTGAGGACTGGGTATTGCTATGCCAAAGCCATTAATTTTTGCGACGAGCCCAACGAAAAAAATCAACTTAACAGTTACGGGATCAAATGCTGAACAGAAACAGGCACGTCGATCAAATGGACATGATTTCTTTAAAACGTATCGCTTGTCTGCGCGATATCTCAATGGATTCTTCTTCACTAATAAAAACTTTTAATCCTCCATTGAACCAGTTTTCAATACGATCAATCCATTTAAGATTAACAATATATTTACGATTGGCGCGGAAAAAATCTTCGGCACTCAACCGTTCTTCTAACGCGTTCAAGCTTCGTAGAATCATGGGATGATCGTTTTTGAAGTAGACTTTTACATAGTTGCCCTGACTTTCAAAATAACGGATTTCAGACAGGTGCGGGTAATAACATTTCTCACCATCCTTAATAAAGACGCGATCTGCATTCGTTAATTTGCGCTCTTTTCTGCTGTTTTCTACGCGTGATTCAAATTCTTCCTCCTGTTGAGATGTTAATTTTTCAACTGCCTCTTTGAGTCGTTCGGGTTCAACAGGCTTGAGCAGGTAATCGAGTGCATTCACATTAAAAGCTTCAATTGCGTGCTCATCATAAGCAGTGACAAAAATAACCTTTGGGATTTCTTCGAGGTGCTTAAGCATTTCAAAGCCGTCCATTTCTGGCATTTGAATATCTAAAAAGATGACATCGGGTTGATGTTCTTTAATGAGTGCAATAGCCTCTTTCGCATTTGCAGCTTCATCAACTACCTCAACATTGTTCGTATGTTCGTTCAATAAATGCTTGAGTTCGGTTCGCGCAAGCCGTTCGTCATCAATTACCAGTGCTTTCATCATCTCTTTTTTTCGTTTCCAATTCATTAATCCATACAGTGGCTACAACAAAGTTATCTTTATTTTTTATGGTAAATCCAGCATTTTTACCGTACTGTAATTCCAATCGTCTTCGCGTATTTTCTATACCCACACCACCAGAGTGTTTTTCATTATACTGAGCTCCCGAATTGATCACCTGGAGATAAATTCGGGTTTCTTCGCGAAAAGTTTGTACTATTACCTCACCTCCTTCAGATTTCTTAGAAATACCATGTTTAATAGCATTTTCCGTTAACGTTTGAAGAATAAATGGGGGGATAAGCAGTTGAGAACCGAGTTGGTTATCTACGTGATAGTGCAACCGTTCTTCAAAGCGAATTTTTTCAAGTTTCAGATAAGAGGTAACGAGTTTTAGTTCTTCCTCCAGTGAAATAAACGCTCGTTTACCCAACTGCAGGGAATCTCTTAATATTTTCGAAAGGGAAGTGGTAGCCGATTTGGCAGTCGAAGGATCTACTTCGATAAGGGCTCGAATACTGTTCAATGAATTGAAAAGAAAGTGGGGGTTTAATTGATCGCGTAACGTCTTTAGCTCAATCTCGCGATTACTGGCGACGAGTTGCAGATTGTACAACTCTTGTTTTCGCGATTTGCGGAGCAAATGATACGTTAAATAAACGGCGGACCACAACATAAAAAAGATACTGTAGAGCAGCACATTAACTATTAATTCAACAGGACGGCCTAATGATTCCTGAAAAAATAGGTAGTTCATGATTCCACTCATCAACAAGAGAATAGCTCCTGCTGAAATGTTCAAAAAGAGCACGCGTGGAATCAGCGGAACCAATTTCAAATTGAGCCAGTCCAGACGAATGAGCAAATAGCGCATCCCATGCGTAACGAGAATCAATAAAATGTATAGTTCCAAGAGTCTGTAACGCGTCTCTAAATCAAATTCATCCTGCATGAAGCTGGTGATAGCTATTAATCCACAAAATACACCCCAACCTGTAAGTTGCGTAATCCAATATATAGGGGACGCCTTGTACATAGAACAAAAATAGAACTTTTGACCTATTGGAGGTTGTTGATGTCTCTATTATTTGGAGGATTTCTTTTCGGTGATTGGTCTCTGAGTATAAACGGATTTGATCGATTCTGAATGGAAAGCAAGGATTTCTCCTGTTTGAAATCGGCTGTTCAAAAATATTCGAATGACTAGAGGTTTTGATTATCAGTGAAGCACATCTTGAGGAACGAATTACTTTGAAAATAATACCCTGGTAAGTATATTTGCGGCATGAAAAGAATTGATGAAGAGCTCAATGCTGATTTTAAAAACGATCATCATCAGGCCGTGGTGAACGTGCGTCATACCTCCAATTGGATTGGTGCTTATCACAACCGCCAATTAAAATTGTTTGACTTGACATTACCGCAGTTTAATATAATGCGCATTTTGCGCGGATCAGGAAAACAATTAAGTATTAAGGTGATCAAAGATCGTATGTTGGAAAAATCACCAAATACCACTCGTCTAATAGATAAATTAATTGATAAGAAATTCGTGAAGCGGATGCGCTGTGATAATGATCGCCGTGTGGTCTATGTAGCGATCACAAAAAAGGGTAGAGCAGTGCTGAGCGAAATTGATCAGGTTTTTGATGACATCTACAATGCTCAGAACCTCACAAATGAAGAGGCGAAGCAGTTAAATTATTTACTGGATAAAATGCGCGACAGCAATGATTCTTCATGAGCGTAAAAGCATCTTAAGAACATTTAACACTCACCCGTGTTGTCGGTACATCAAAGCACATCATAATCGTTAATTTCGCATTCCAAATGAAGTTTATTACATCTATCATATTTTTACTTACCCTATCTTCTTTCAGTTTGAGTTGGGCGCAGGGTAGTTTGAGCTTAACTGTTTACAATAAGCAACAGGAACCGCTGGAATACGTTAATGTCAGACTATTTGACTTGAAGGATTCTTCTGTGGTTGCCGGCGGATATACCAACAAATCGGGAGAAGTAAGCATTACAACCATTCCCTATGGGACTTATGCGGCAAAAATTACATTTTTTGGTTTTAAAGATCGATGGCTGAAGGGGTTGAGCTTCTCGAATAAAAAAAGAAAAATCAAACCTGAGCCCGTAGAATTAGAACGGAAGAGTGGTAAAGACTTCGAAGAAGTTGTGGTTGAGGGAAAAACACCGCTGATTGAATCCAGTATCGATAAACGAACCTATAATGTCGAGAAGGATATGACAACGATGGGAGGCGGTTTGACGGAGGTCTTAAATAATATTCCTTCTGTTGAAGTCGATAATGACGGAAATGTCTCGCTACGGGGGAATGGCAGTGTTACGATTCTCATTGATGGAAGACCAAGTGCTATGTCAAGTGGCGACGGAGCATTAGATGGAATACCCGCCAGTGCTATTGAAAGTATTGAAATCGTGACGAATCCCTCTGCAAAATATGATCCTGATGGAACGGCTGGAATCATTAATATTATTCTTAAAAAGAAGAAGTTACGTGGATTAAATATTAATACAAATATCACCGCAGCTAGTGAAAAACTCTACAACGGTAATGTGGGAGCAAATCTTCGCAATGAACATGTGAATATCTATGCCAATTATTCATTCCGATATAGGGAAGGTTATCGGAATAATTTTAATGAGCGAATTTCAACATTAGAGGGTGACAGTACAGAGTTTCTCGATCAGGATCGGCTTGGAACTGATTTTAGAAGATCACATACTGGTAAGGTAGGAGCTGATTTTTTTCTCAATGATAACGAAGTCATCGGTTTCTCTGCCAGTGGCACGTATAATGATCGTATTCGAAGAGGTCGACAGGTCAATTCCCTGAGCTATAATGATGAATTGTATCAATTCTGGAACCGAAATGTGTATGACCCGAGAAATCGACAGTCTATCGATCTCAATGGAAATTATAAGCTTGACTTTAAGGAAGATAAAGGAGACTTTACTTCGGCACTGACCTATTCAGCAACAGATCAGGTTGCTATTGGTCGTTTTAGAGAATATTATTTTGAACCAGACAGTACTAAAGCGGATCAACATTATCGCTACCAAAACCAGGAACGCGAAAATAACCAGCGAACTTTTACAGCAAGTGCTGATTTAGTCCGAAAAATATCAAAAAATCTGAAACTCGAGAGTGGACTGAAAGCGATTGTAAATCAACAAAATGAAAGTAATTATTTGGAGTATTACGACACCATTTCAGCGACAGTCATCCCGGATCCTGCAGTAAATAATGAGTTGGCATTCGATGAGGATATTTATTCGGCTTACGGGATTGTAGGGCATCAGCCGTTCGATAACTTCCGCTATCAAATTGGACTTCGGGCAGAGCAAGCACTGACAGAACCGCGACTGGTAGGAACAGATGAAGTGTTCGAAAATAATTATTTCAGCCTGTTTCCATCGGGGCATTTTGTCGTTGGAAATGATACGACAGGTGAAGTCTTTTTGAGTTACAGTCGCCGTATCAATCGACCGCGTTCCAGACAATTAAATCCATTTCCAATCTACAGTGACCCATTGAATTTAAGACAAGGAAATCCTGCTTTGCAACCTGAATACATCAATTCGTTCGAGCTCGGGTACGAACGCTTTTGGAAAGCGATTACACTCACGGCAACTGCCTACTTTAAACAAACTGTAGATCGTATTCAGCGCATCCGTCAGTTCTATGAAAATGGCAGAAGTGTGACCACCTACGCCAATGTAGACGAAAGTTACGACTACGGCCTGGAAATCATTAGTTCAATCTCTCCTTTTGACTGGTGGAAAAATACATTAGCCATTAATGCTTATGAGAGGAGGTTGTCGGCCACGATCAATGGGACCAAATTAAATAATCGGGGAATCAGCTGGGATGCTAAACTCAACAGTACTTTTTACTTTTTTGATAAAACGACAACCATACAGGTGAATGCACAATACATCGCACCACGATATACCGTTCAGGGCGTCTACCAGCGAAATCCCGGTATTGATATTGGATTTTCCCGTCAGTTGCTTGACAAAAAATTGAACCTTGGTGTGCGGATTACCGATATTTTCAACCAAAAAGGATTTTATTTTGAAATTAATGATAATGACGTGCGTCAGACCACTAGATATAAATGGACAACCCGACGCTTGTACCTCACACTTTCTTATAAATTCAATAATATTACATCAGATAAAAAAGAACTACAAAAGAAGATTGAAGACGCAGCGATCGACTAATTTTCAACGAATAAGGTATGGTTTGTTACTTTTTGGAAGAAGTGCTATTGAGCTGTAGTTTTTCTTCTATTTTTGTAAAAATTTCAGCGTATGACAACAACAATAGGCATCATTCGAGAAGGAAAGACTCCACCAGATAAACGCGTTCCATTGACACCTGGTCAATGTCGTCTGGTTGAGGAACAATACCCAGATGTAAAAATACACGTACAAGAGAGCCCCATTCGCGCATTTCCAGATGATAGTTATCGCCGGGAAGGTATTGAAGTTGTGAAAAGCATTGATCACTGCGATGTCATCATGGGGGTGAAAGAGGTGAATATTGAAGATCTTATACCGGATAAGCACTTTTTCTTCTTTTCACATACCATTAAAAAACAACCCTACAATCGCGATTTACTTCAGGCCATAGTAGACCAACGCATACAGCTGACCGATTACGAAGTACTTACCAGGAAAAATGGTATTCGGTTAATTGGTTTTGGTCGATATGCAGGTATCGTCGGTTGTTATAATGGTTTTCGGACCTATGGCTTAAAAAATAATTTATACGATCTCAAACCAGCTCACGAATGTGAAGATCGCAAAGAGATGGAGGGAGAACTCAACAAAGTTCAACTCCCGGATGATACTAAGATCGTTATGACTGGATTCGGAAGAGTGGGGCACGGAGCACGTGAAATTATTGACTTGTTGCCCATTAAAGAAGTTACACCTGAAGAGTTTACGGGAGAAAACTTCAATGAACCGGTCTACACACACCTCAACCTCGAAGATTATGTGGCGAGAGCCGATGGGAAACCATTTGACAAAAAAGCCTATTTTAATGATGGCGCTGGTCATGTATCCACCTTTCCGGAATATTTAGAACATGCTGATATGTTTATCGCCTGCCATTTCTGGAAGGAAGGTTCTCCTTATTTATTTACGCGGGAAGATCTTAAGTCATCCGGCTTGCGAACAAATGTAGTGGCTGATATTTCTTGTGATATTGATGGTCCGGTAGCATGTACGATCCGACCGAGCACGATCGCTGATCCAATTTATGGTTACGATCCTCAAACTGAAAAAGAAACAGCTTACGATAAAGCAGATGCTATTGCTGTTATGGCGGTCGATAATTTACCCTGTGAATTACCAAAAGATGCATCTGAGGACTTTGGGAATGAGCTCATCAAACACATTTTACCGGCTTTACTGTCTCATGATCCTACAGCTATTATAGCACGCGGTTCTGAAACGACGCTGGATGGTCAATTATCGTCTTATTTTTCTTACCTTTCCGATTATCTCGAAGGGAAAGCGTAATGAAAACATAATTGATGATGTCGGGAATAATAAGTGAAATACCGATTTGGGGAGTCATCTTGTGGGCGTTATTGGCAGCTTTGCTTACTGTACTTTTTTATAAGCGAAAAGGTTGGCTAAAGGAACTGAAAAGCAGCATTCGTATAACGCTCATGTCACTAAGGTGGTTAGGACTGGTCCTACTTGGGATATTCTTTGCTCATATCTTAATCAAAAGCACGACGACTACGACGGATGATCCGATGATCATTACTGTGATGGACAACTCGTCCTCGATGCTCAATTATAAAGATAGTGCTGTTGTTCCGTCTGCAGCTTCAGATTTTATGAGTGAAATGAATCGTGCACGCTCTGCGAACTACCAGTGCTTAAGCTTTTCTTTGGATGATCAGATAGAGAGTGTTGATAAAGAGAGTTTTAAAAACAGTAAAACAAATATTTCCAGTGCCTTGAACCGGGTCTATGATAACTACTACGGCCGAAATATCGGTGCGCTAATTTTGTTTTCGGACGGTAATTATAATGAGGGATCAAATCCTGTCATGGTTACAGATCAATTCAATAATGTTCCCATCTACACGATAGGAGTTGGTGACACTACAAAGCGGACAGATCAAAAAATCAGCAACGTAGAAGTGAATGATATCGCATTTCTGAACAACGATTTTCCCGTTGAAGCAACTATTGAAGGCGTCAAACTACCTGGAGAAAAACTACAATTAAAACTCTACGAAGATGGTGAGTTGATAGAAGAACGCGAATTGCGACACGATTCTGTTCAGCAAAGTTTATTGAAAACTAAGTTTATAATACCCGCAAGCGAAGTGGGAATTCACGAATACCGACTGACCATCAATCAGCATGAAAATGAATCGAATATTGCGAATAATACGGCGCGATTTTTTATAGAGGTGCTGGACGATCGCAGTGAAGTACTGCTTGCTTACGAAGGTCTCCATCCCGATGTGGGCGCCATTCGGTCTGCCCTTCAGTCGGAAAATAATCTCGAACTGGAAGTGACAGCTGTTTCAGCATTGCCCGAAAATATTGAAAAATTCGATTTGGTGATATGGCATAATCCCGGTGTTAGTAGAAATACTAATGCTCAGCGGCGACTGATGAATGCTAAAAAACCGTTTTGGTACATGATTGGCCCGGCAACCGACCAGCAAACCCTCAATCGTTTAGATTTAGCTCCAACCCTGCGTACAACGGGTGAAAGTGATGATGTCAGTTTATCATTAAACAGCGCTTTTAATTTGTTTGAAATCAATAAGCAACAAGCGCGAGTGCTGAATGATTTACCACCACTGCAATCGCATTATGGAGAATTAAAATACACGCAGTCCTCATCAATTCTCGGTTATCAAACGGTAGGCAATGTTACTAAACCAGAGCCGCTTTACTTTTTTGGGAAGCATAATGAGAAATTTGCGTGCACATACGGTAATGGTATCTGGAGATGGAGAATGGGGAATTATCAGTCGGAGTCTAATCATGAGGCAGTTGATGCTATTATTCAGAAAACGGTGCAGTACTTGATTCTCAAAGAGAATACCTCGCGTTTGCGCATCGAGATTCCCGAGCAGACAACAACGTCGGATAAAATAGTGCTTAAGGCTCGTTTTTACAACGCTAATTTAGAACCGATCACAACACCGACCATTGATTTACAACTCAAAGATGCTGCAGGGAATGAATACGATTATTCTTTTTTAGCACAAGAAAACAATTACAAGTTGTCACTGGGAAAATTAGACTATGGTCGTTATACCTGGAATGCTAAAACCTCTTATAATGGTGAAACCTTTAAAAAATCGGGCTCATTCGCGGTGAATGCTGTGAATATCGAGAAGCAAACAATCCGGGCTAATCATCAATTGTTGTACCAGATGGCTCAAAATGGTGGAGGTGAATTTGTAACAGTAGATCGTGCCAATGACGTAATCAATGCCATTCAGCAACGTGAAGATATTGCGCCAGTAGCTTATGAGACACATGCCTACAATAAACTTATTGATTATTTATGGCTGTTTGCAATCGTGGTTTCCTTGTTTGGGCTGGAATGGTTCCTCAGAAGGTATTATGGAGGGTATTGATGAGCTTATAAAACGATAAGACAGCTGCCCATCACCTTATCACTTTTCGAAAAAATCCTCTAAAAATTTGGAATTTCAAAATGGGAGGGGGGGTAGATTTGTAATCTTACACCTTAATAAACAGCTATTTATGAAACGTCTAAATTTAATCACCGCTCTTG
>CAYFTH010000097.1:0-12023 GCA_964346075.1 uncultured Fluviicola sp.
CAGGGTTCAGATAAATAGGATTCGCATAAAACTGCGAAAATTGCGGGTCTTGAGCGCGCACCGTTTCAACATTTGAAATGCAACAAAACAGCGCTACAAACGCCCCAAAAGGTATGATTTTATTAATTTTCAGCATAGTACTTCTTTCACAAAAATACACAAACAACTGTCAATTTTACGAAAAATTTCGCGCATAGTTACAAAAAAATCAAAGTTCTTTTAAAATATCCTCTAAATATCCGCGTTTTCCAAAAGTAACATGCATTATTTCGAACTTTTTACGATTTTTGAAGTTGTGTAAACATATATCATATGAAGCAATCGAGTATCCTTATAATATTGTTCACCCTATTTGGTTACGCTGAATTTTTTTCGGCCCAGGAAATCTCCTTAAAACTGAAGTGGGGGCAAACAATGGATACTGTCCATACAGAAACGGATGCAATTCAGTATCCACGTCTGAATAATAGTTATTTCAATGGTTCCGATTTCCGTTATTTAAAGTCATTTCAACGATCGAGTGCAAATGTTACTTGGAAGATTGAGGTACTCAATTATGAAGTAGAAGATGCGACTAAAGAAGAAAAGCGCTTTGTAGAGCGCATGGATTATGCTATTACCGACAATCTGCAATTCTCATATAAAAATCACCAGCAGATGGGGAATCCTATTTGCTCTATTGATTTGTTTCCATATGTATTGAAAGATGGTCAGGTTCAGCGATTGAAAAGCGTCTATTTGGAAAGAAACCAGGAGCCAGTATACACTACAAAAACACATGAATTTGCTGAGAACTCGGTATTACAAGCAGGTTCTGGTAGTTGGTATAAGGTAAGTATCCAGCAAACAGGTATTTATAAAGTTGATTATTCATTTATGGAAGAGATTGGTGTGGATGTCGATGGTTTAAGTGCTGATGTGATTAATGTTTTTGGAAATGGTTTCGGTCGTTTGCCAGAGTCGAATGCCGAGGATCGACCAGATGATTTAATTAAAAATAACATTCAGATGTTTGATGGTGGGGACGGAATTTTCGACGAAGGAGATTATTTCATCTTTTATGCACATGGTCCACATCGCTGGGAACTTGGAAACAATGGAGCTTTTAAGCGAATACTGAACAACTATTCGGGTGTATCGACTTATTTTATAAATATTAATAGCGCTGAAACACCTGCACGTATTCAAAGTGCGGACCTTTCAGCTGTACCTAGTACGAATACAGTTACAGATTACAATAGCTTTACCATACATGAACAGGAGTCCCTGAATTTAATTAAAGGTGGTCAGCGATGGTATGGTGAAACGTTTGATACAGAATTGACACAGACCTTTTCGATGAATATACCGAATATCAATTCGAATGCTGATGCAACAGTAAAGGCATTCATGGCTTGTAAAGAAGGTAGTAGCGGCGGAAGTACCAACTTTGAAGTTAGACACAATGGAGCGTTGGTGGGTACTTCAGCTTTTTCTCAAACGAGTAGTGATAGCTATTCGAGAACTGGTTTTACCTCCATGCCCGGCGATCTCAATCTTTCCTCAAGTACCTTTAGTTTATCAATTCGCTTTAATCGCGTGACTCCTACAGATGTGGGTTACCTTGATTATCTGCTAGTGAATACGCGCAGTAACCTTACTTATGGAGTGGGTGATTTGGATTTTAGAGATGTTAATTCGGTTGGTCCAGGCAACGTCAGTACTTTTGAAATTACCAATACTCCCTCGGATGCCAGGGTATGGGAAGTAACTACAGTGACCAATCCGAGGAGTGTTCAAGGTAATTTGATAAATGGAACAATGCAGTTTAAGGTGGCTACGGATAGTTTGCGAACATTTATCGCATTTGATCCGTCAAATTATAAAACGCCTGTATTTGTAAAAAAAGTCCGTCATCAGAACTTACATGGTCTGGCACAAGCAGATAATCTCATTGTCACTCATCCGTTATTTTTAAGTCAAGCCAATCGTCTGGGATCACTGCATGAGAATAATGGTGTAAGCACCCACGTGGTGACAACAGATCAAATTTACAATGAATTTTCTGGAGGTACTCAGGATCCAACGGCTATTAAATTTTTCGCTAAAATGTTTTACGATAGAGCAGAAGGTGATCCGAATAAAATGCCGAAGTATTTAACGCTTTTCGGAGATGGGACCTATGATCCCAAGGAACGCGTAAGTAATAACAATTATATGGTGCCAGTTTACCACACGGTAAACTCTGAGGGATATATATCAACGTTACTATCAGATGATTATTTTGGATTTCTAGACGAGAGCGAATCATTTGATCCGAGTGACGAACTGGATATTGCTGTTGGAAGATTAGTAGCTACAACGGAAGAGGACGCGATTAATCTCGTGAATAAAATCGAACATTATATGAAAAATGGTTCTAATCTTTATGCCGGAGATGATTTATCATGCGGTGAAGATGGTTATATAAGTACGCACGGTGATTGGCGCTTGCGCTATACCTTAGTTGCCGATGATGAAGAAAATGGCTATTTTACTGTCAATGACTTAGAGCCAGCTTATGATTATGTTAAAACGAATTACCCTGAAATGAATGCCAGGAAAATTTATTCAGATGCTTATACACAGACTACTACAGCGGGAGGTGAAAGATATCCCGATGTTAATGAAGAGTTAGATCGCTCGATCGCCTCTGGTTCAATTTTAACTTGTTATGTCGGACATGGTGGTGCGATGGGGGCAGCATCTGAAAGAATTATTACTATTGGTCAAATTCGAGACTGGGATAATATTGACAGGTTAACACTTTTTGTGTCGGCAACGTGTGAGTTTGGTCGTATCGATGATAACGAACGTGTTTCTGCAGGAGAATGGATGGCACTAAATAAAACAGGAGGTGCTATAGCTCTAATGACTACTACCCGAGCAGTATACTTTACAACAAACTCCATTACAACCAAAAGGTTCTTTGAAAATGTCTATGAGAAAAATACGGATCAGGAACCGTTGACTTTTGGCGAAATCATCACGCGTTCAAAGAATGACGTAGTGGGCGGATCAAATAATAAGAGGAGCTTCATGCTGCTCGGCGATCCTGCATTACAAATTGCACTACCCCATGAAAAAGTGGTTCTCGACTCAGTGAACAACGTTGATGTAACCCAGCAGAATGATACGATAAAGGCTTTGTCGAAAGTACGAATGCGCGGGCATTTGGAAGATCAGTATGGAAATATGTTGTCGAATTACAATGGTATTTTGCAACCGTCCATACTTGATAAACCGAAAGATTTTCAGACCTTGGGTCAAGATGCCGGGTCGCCTGTTATTAATTTTGAACAACAGCTCAATGTTCTTTTCAGTGGGAAATCAAGTATCAATGATGGTGAGTTCGAGTACGAATTTATAGTTCCCAAAGATATTGATTACAGTTACGGTCAGGGAAAGGCAAGTTATTACGCCAACGATGAACAGGATGTTACCGCAGGAGGATATTCGAATAGTTTTATTATTGGCGGAGTAGATACGACTGGTTTGGATGACGATCAAGGTCCGGAATTGACGCTCTACCTTAATGATGATAATTTTGTCAATGGTGGGCTCACAGACGCTACCCCTGTCTTAATGGCGGAGTTGTATGATGAAAGCGGTATCAATACTGTAGGTAATGGAATTGGTCACGATATTACTTTAGTTATCGACCAGAATACGAGTGATGCCAAAGTGCTGAATGAATATTACAGTTCTGATTTGGATACTTACAAAAGTGGCGAATTGAATTATCAGTTGTCAGAATTATCTGAAGGATTACACACCCTTACCATGAAAGCCTGGGATGTTAACAATAATTCGAGTGATAAAACGATTGAATTTACGGTACAGGAGAGTGCTGAAATCGCACTTGATCACGTTTTAAATTACCCCAACCCATTTACAACTAAAACAGAGTTCTTTTTTGAACACAATCAAGTTTGCGCGTCATTAGAAACACAAGTCGAAATTTTTACAGTGACCGGTCGTCTCGTGAGAACGATTAACAGAATAGTGGAAACGCGCGGCTTCAGGACGGAAGGTATATTCTGGGATGGTAAAGACGAATTTGGTGATCAGCTTGCAAAAGGTGTTTACGTATATCGTATCACAGTTGAAAATCCAGATGGTCAAACTGCTCGTGCTATGGAAAAATTGTATCTTTTGAAGTGATGACACAATAAATTTTCATGAATTGCGTATATTTGTATGATATGACCTGCTAACTCAATAAAAAGTGGGTCGATGTCGTTATGCAACGGAGTTAAACAGATAATTTAAGATGACAAAAAGATATTCTTTCTCATTAATCATTCTATTGCTTGTAGCCCACGTGACATTTGGCCAAAATGCCAATGAAACAGATCCGTCGGATTTACAACTCAATACGATTACCACTGCTGTACCTTTTTTACAGATTACGCCAGACTCGCGTTCTGGAGCTATGGGTGATATTGGTACAGCACTGAGTCCAACAGCGAACTCATTGTTCTGGAATACGTCGATGCTTTCTTTTACTGAAGAAAAGTCAGAAGTATCACTTTCGTATTCCCCTTGGTTGCAAAATATTTCAAATGATATCAACCTCTCTCATTTAGGAGGATATGCACGGCTGAATGATCGTAACGTTATAGGAGCTTCTTTGCGCTATTTTAGTTTGGGAGAAATTGTTTTTACAGATAACACAGGAAATGAAACCCGACGTTTTACACCTACTGAGTTTGAAATTTTAGTAGGATATGCTTATAAATTAAACGATCACTTTTCACTGGGATTAAATGGTAAATTTATTCTTTCTGATTTGACCTCTGGTGTGACGGTAGCTGGTTCAGCAACAACTGCTGGTTTAGCTGGTGCGGCAGACCTCTCTTTTACTTACCGCAATGAAGATGTTCGGTATGGTGGTACAAAAGGTGCATTTGCATTTGGAGCGACACTCAATAATATCGGTAATAAAATGTCTTATACGGTAGAGAATGATCGTGATTTTCTCCCTACGAATTTGCGATTGGGAACAGCCCTTACTTTTGATTTGGATTCCTATAATAGCCTAACGTGGGCACTCGATGCTTCAAAGCTCTTGGTTCCTACGCCTCCCCGCATCAATAGCGATGGAGATATTATGTCTGGTTATGATCCAAACGTTGGGGTCGTTCCAGGTATGTTGCAATCGTTTTATGATGCACCCGGGGCGTTAGCGGAAGATGAGAATGGTGATTTTGTTGAGAATCAAGACGGTAGTTATCAAACGGTAGAAGGAACTAAATTTAAAGAAGAACTTTCTGAAATCATGATAGGTTCTGGACTTGAGTATTGGTACAACGATTTATTTGCTGCTCGTATGGGGTATTTCTACGAAAATATCAATAAAGGGGCTAGGCAACATTTTACTTTCGGTATTGGTTTGAAATACAAACGTTTTGGAATTGATTTTTCATACCTTACATCGGTGCGGAGAAATAACCCATTGCAAAATACGATCCGTTTTACTTTGCGTCTTTATCTTGGAGAAGACAGAGGAGGATCTGGTTCAGTTAAACCTCAATAAATGAATATTCGTATTGGTTTTGGAGTTGACGTTCATCAACTTATAGCGGGAAGGCCGTTATTTATTGGTGGGGTACATTTACCTGCTGAAAAAGGAGCGCTCGGTCATTCAGATGCTGATGTGCTCTTACATGCGATTTGTGATGCTCTTTTAGGAGCTGCCAATTTGAGAGATATTGGATTTCATTTCTCTGATCAGGATCCTGCTTATAAAGGAATTGATAGTAAAATACTCTTGCGTAAATGTTATGAGCTTATTCAACAGGAAGGGTATCACCTTGTAAATATAGATGCAACGGTCATATTGGAACAACCGAAAGTGAATCCGCACATCGATCATATGAAAACAGTCATCTCAGAGCAGTTAGATAGTACTGAAGATAAGATATCGATTAAAGCTACTACCCATGAAAAAGTTGATTCTTTTGGAGCAGGAGAAGCTATAAAAGCTTATGCCGTCTGTCTAATCAATAAATAATGGTGTTCGTTCCTGATCTCAAAATATTATGACTGATAGTTCGGGGCATGCTCGGTAACTATTTCTTTGTAAGGGGCTAGGCTAATAGTTGATAGGTACCTAGTGCTGATAAATAGGCGATACCTGTGAAAATCACAAACTGCCAGATCGCTACACTCCAGCTTTTTGTCTCCTGACGCACGATAGCCACAGTACTCATACATTGAAGAGCGAAAACATAAAATATAAGCAAAGAAAAAGCGGTGGCATATGAGAAATTGATCGATTTTAGACCTTTCTTTCCTTCTAGATCTCCCTGAACACTATAAATGGTGGACATTGTTCCGACGAAAACCTCTCGCGCGGCGAAAGAAGCCACCACGGCAATGCCTATTTTCCAGTCGTAACCCAGTGGTTGAATCGCAGGTTCGATTGATTTACCTATAATTCCGAGGTAGGAGTGTTCCAGTTTTTCACTACTCATTTTATTTTCAAGCGCTTTTTGATTAGCGCCCTCTTCATTCATGAGTGTTGTATATTGATCTTCAATTCGCTCCATTTCATCAGCTGGACCAAAATAGGACAGAATCCAGAGTATAATTGATGCGATCAGGATAATTTTTCCCGCTTCTAATACGAAGGTCTTTCCTTTGTTGATCATGTTGGAAAACGCATTTTTCAAACTGGGGAATTTATAATTGGGGAGTTCGAGGATAAAGCTGTTATCACTACCAGAAGGTGAAAACTTATGAATGAGGAGTGCGATGATTAAACTCACTGCGATTCCTAAAATGTAAAGTCCCATCATAAAAAGCCCCTGAATACTGATAAAGCCCCAGATGTAATCGGGCGGTGCGATAAAAGAGACCAAAAATACATATACAGGTAGCCGAGCAGAACAACTCATGAGCGGTGTGATAAAAATAGTAATAAAGCGTTCGCGTTTATTTTCGATGGATCGAGCGGCCATGATTGCAGGTATCGCACAAGCAAAGCCACCGACCAGTGGTACAATGGACTTACCATTCATTCCAAACTTTCGCAGCAAACCATCCGTCATAAAACTGACACGTGATAAATAACCTGTATCTTCTAATATTGCGATCAATCCAAAAAGAATCATAATCTGAGGTACAAATACCAGAACACCAGCTAACCCAGCAAATATGCCATCCGAAATAAAGTCCGCGAAAGCTCCTGACGGCAGCCATTGAGCAACGGCTTCACCCAGCCATACTACACCATCGTTAATCGCGTCCATGGGATAAGCAGCAAACGTAAAAATAGCCTGGAATATGATAAAAAATACAAACAGAAAAATGAGTAAACCCCAAACGGGATGCGTGACATATTTATCAATATGATCAGTGATTGTTCTGCGGTTTTTATCGGATTGTTTTGTGATGAACGTTTCCGTTGCTTTATTAACCGTTTCTACGCGGTGGTTTATTTCAAGTAGCTCTTGTTTTACAGGGTCGAACTGAAAAGGCTGCATGCGCTCTTCAAAAGTATTCAGGTCAGTTTCGTCGAGATACTCTTCGGCTGCACCTATTTGTTTAAAGAGCATGTATTTGCTGCGATGTTCAAAAAGATTGCTGACCGCTTCCAATACCTCATGATGCTTTTCTTCATTAAATAATGAACTCGAAGCTGCGTGAAAAGGAGTGCTTAAACGTTTTTTTAACACCTCGATTCCTGTGCCTTTGCGAGCACTTAGCCCAATCACCGGAACATCGAAGAAATCGCTCATCTTTTCAATGTCGATCACATCACCATCCTTCTTGGTGATATCAATCATATTGACCGCCAAAATCGTAGGAATTCCCAACTCAATAACCTGAGAAGCAAAAAAGAGGTTTCGCGCTAAGTTGGTACCATCTGCAACAAAAACGACAAGATCGGGAAACGAATTGGAACGTGGATTCAATAAAATATCCTGTACCACTTTTTCGTCCTCATTTTTGGAGGATAGACTGTACGTCCCCGGGAGATCAATTATATCGTAAAGTTCATCATTCGGTAATCGCAATACACCAGAACGCTTATCTACAGTCACGCCTGGGTAGTTTCCGACGCGCTGTCGCATTCCAGTTAATCGATTAAACAGAGAGGTTTTTCCCGAATTGGGATTACCGACGAGTGCTATTTTTTTGCGTTGAGACATGGAGTTGCAAAAATGACAAAAAAATGTTGTTTTAGCAGTACCTAAATATTGGTATTTTTTTTAGTGCTCATTGTATTTGGCTTTCGGTGGCGTTTATATTTTTACTTACATAAATTCTACTGAATGAATAGATCTTTTATAGTTAGCTGTAACGCAATTTAGATTGAATGTGTAGGTGAATAAATCAATTACTCTTGGTGGGATTCAAACAAGCAGCGTGATGAAACATTTCCAGATTTACTTATCTTCGTTGCAAAGATTGAAATATGAAGAAAATTGTAACCATTATAGGTGCGCGACCTCAAATCATCAAGTCAGCAGCAATATCTCGTGCAGTTCGAGATGAATTTGAGGATCATCTGCAGGAAGTGATCGTTCATACTGGTCAGCACTACGACGAAAATATGTCTTCAGTCTTTTTTGACGAAATGAATATACCGGAGCCTCATTACAATTTGGGTGTAGGTTCAGCTTCACATGGAAAGCAAACAGCTATGATGATCGAACGTCTCGAGCTAATTTTAAGCGATGAGGAGCCGGACGGTTTACTGGTTTATGGTGACACAAATTCTACCTTGGCAGGCGCCATAACAGCGTCGAAAATGCATATTCCGATTGTGCACGTCGAGGCCGGACTGCGGAGTTTTAACAAGTCAATGCCTGAGGAAGTTAATCGCGTTGTTTGTGATCATTTATCGACGTTATTGTTTTCTCCTACAAAAGCAGGATATCTTCATTTGAAAGCAGAAGGGTTTTCGTCTGAAACGGCACCTCCCTATTCACCGGATGCTCCTAAGATTTATCATTGTGGTGATATTATGCTGGATAATACAATTTTCTTTAAAGATGTAGCCTTGCAGAAAAATACAGTGATTGAAAACAATCAGCTTGAAAATAAAAGCTTTTTTCTAAGCACCATTCATCGCGGGGCGAATACCGATCACGCTACCCATTTAACGGCTATTTTTGAAGCTTTTTTAATGATCTTAGAAAAATTCTCATCGCATGCTATTGTCCTTCCATTACATCCAAGAACACTTAAAAATATGGAGGACAGATTGGAAAAAGACTTCTTAGAAAACATCAGAAGTCATGAACGAATGGTCATCATTCCCCCCGTTTCTTATTTGAATATTTTAGCTCTTGAAAGTAAATGTGATTTGTTAATTACAGATAGTGGAGGTCTCCAAAAAGAGGCTTATTTCAACGAAAAACCTTGTGTTATCTTGAGGCCTGAAACGGAGTGGACAGAAATAGTGGAACAAGGTAATGCGGTAATCGCTAACGCTGACAAAGCGAAGATTGTTGATGGTGTTGATAAGCTGATGCAGAAAAAACTCGAGTTTCCTCCTCTGTATGGTGATGGAAGCGCTGCGGTCTTTGTCTGTGAGCAAATTGTTAAGCACCTTTAGTAGATATGATTACGATTTACTCAGAAAGTATCACAAAACGGTTACTCTACACGTTGGGATTAATTTTTGACGATCGTGGAATTGATTTTAAGGTCTTGAATGATCCTGATGAATTTAAACGGGCTCAATCGCCAAAATTGGTTTATGCTACCTATCCATTTGATGAAAAAACATTGATCCTGGAGCCCTCTGAATTATTGTTTGAGGAAAATATTCGAAACTATACTATTGATCAGACTGATTGGGGTGGTGAACCTTGCCTGTTGCTTGATGGTAAGCTGGACCCTCTGGCGAGTATTTTTTATATCGTTTCTATGTATGAAGAATATTGTTCGGATGTCAGTGACGAACATGATCGCTTTCCCGCATCAGAAAGTTTGCTATATCGATTTGGATGGCTCGATACCCTCATTGTCGAAAGATGGTCCGAAAAACTTATCGATCGAATTGAATCTTTTTATAATTGCAGTTTGCAGCGTCAAAAGATCGATTTTAATGTGATACCAACTTTTGATATAGACAATACTTTCGCATACAAACTGAAAGAAGGTTGGCGTAAATGGTTGAGCATTACTCGCGATTTAATTCGTTTAGATCGTCAGCGTTTAAAAGAAAGAAGCTTGGTTCTGAAGGGTATAAAACAAGACCCTTATGATACATTCAGCTACATGCGATCACTGAGGGAAAACGGTTATGATATTCATCTATTTTGGTTGTTGGGAAACTATGCTACTTATGATAGAAATATTAGCTCTGATCATCCGATGCATCGGTCGATTATTGCTGAAATGACGGAGACCTTAAAGGTAGGTCTGCACCCTAGTTATAGATCTAATGACAGTCCAGACATTCTCAAAGCAGAAAAGGAACGACTCGAATCGATCACGGAGCAATCGATAAATACGACGCGACAACATTTTTTAAAACTGATATTACCCTTAACCTATGAGCGCCTGGCGAAAAGCGGATTTACAGATGATTATTCGCTGGGGTTTGCTGATCATACGGGCTTTCGGGCGGGAATTGCCCGTCCTTTTAATTGGTATAACCTGAAAAGGGATGAGGTTTCGGAATTGAGACTGCATCCTTTCGCCTATATGGATGGAACCTTGAAAGAGTATATGCATTTATCAATAGCAGAGGCGTGCTCAAAAGTACATTTGTTGCGTAGTGAAGTAGAAAAATATGGGGGTGATTTCATAATGATCTGGCACAATGAAACCATAGGGGAAAAAGGAAAATGGGAAGGGTGGAGAAGAGTCCTCGAATGTGGATTGTAAGCAATGCGATATGAAGAAAACAACGATAGCTCCTTTAAACACTGAAAAATACAGCTACGATGCGCGATTTGCTTTTTTGGGAAGCTGTTTCGCTCAACATTTATCTAAGCGATTGATCAATAAAGCGTTTGATGTATTCGCACAACCGTATGGTGTGCTCTTCAACCCCATGAGTTTGGCCGAAATATTTTTTAACGATCGTGCTGATTGGCAATCTGGCGTTTTTGATCGCGACGGAATATACCTTTCCTGGAATGCCAACTCTTCTGTATACGGTATAGAGGCTGAAGCATTCGAAAAGCAGCTCATCCATCAGCAATCGCGTTTTTTTCAATTTTTAGAAACGACAAACGTATTGTTCGTTACGTTTGGAACAGCTTGGGTTTACATGTTAAAGGACGATCATCGCGTAGTGGCCAACTGTCATAAAATGCCGAATGAACTTTTTGTGAAGCGTTGTTTGGCGCCTGCTGAAATTATAGAGTTGTGGGAAAAGGTTATCCAAAAATGTCATAAGGTTAATCCTGAATTAAAAGTTGTGTTAACAGTGAGTCCCGTTCGACATGTAAAAGACGGGATGGTCAATAATAGTAAAAGTAAGGCTCACTTGATTACAGCAGCGCACGAATTGTCTGAAAGGCATCAAGCTTTTGAGTATTTCCCTGCTTATGAATTAATTGTAGATGAAATGCGGGATTACGCCTATTTTGAGCGCGATGGTATTCACCCTAATAGTTTGGCGGTTGATCGCGTTGAAGATTATTTTATGAAAACTTATATCGAAGAAAAATCGCGGTCTGTTATAAAGGAATACGAGAAGCTCAAAAGACTACAGGAACATCGTCCCATTCATCCAGAATCTGAGGGACACCAGCAATTCTTACGGCAACTAGAAGAGCAGAAAAAGGCGTTTATTGAAAAATACCCACACTTTTTATTCTGACGCTTGATTTAACTGTATCGAATGAAACTTTTTAAAACACTTTCTCGTCCTGCTATCAGTTATGATATTTTGTGTAATTGTATTCATTATGGTAGGTTAGATCACATTTGTTTTGGTTGATACGAGCGTATATTTTCTTTTTCAGCGTTCTTTTTTATGTGATTTAAAACCCTTTCATGAATACTGTGAATTATCCAATCCGACCAAACTC
>CAYFTH010000098.1:0-11995 GCA_964346075.1 uncultured Fluviicola sp.
CATTCAGTTATTACACAAAACTTAACTCTTGAAGGTAAGGCTGCCCATCAACTTGTAACTTGTGAATCATATATTCAGGAAGACTGGGAAAAGATTAAATCTAAATTAGATCTTGATAAAGAACTCCAATTAGAAGATATTAAAATTGTTCCATTAATTGTTACGGATCATTTTGAAGGCGATTTGTCTGTCTATCTCGGTAAATATCAAAAAGTATCTTTTTTGGAGCTTGACGTTATTATGAGTAATACTAAAAAAGAACTTTTAGAAAAATATCTGTTTCACGAAAAACTCACTAACACCAAATTTAGAGATTTAAACGTTCAAGAAATTTTAGAAAAGTCTGATTTATGGAATGGGAACGACGAATTGAAAGTAGAATTTATAGAGCAAAATATTAAAGACAATAGCGTTTGGAAAGGATTAGAAAAACTCATTGATACGAATGAAAGGGAGTTAAGCATTCCAATGACCGATTAATACGCTTTGAAAAACTGATGACACCCCTAGCGGTAACAAATATCATCAGTTATGAAAAAGAAAAGTAATATCATCCCCGCAGTAAACTACCACCTCTGGGAGCCCTGCAACATGCGTTGCAAATTTTGCTTCGCAACATTTCAAGATGTTAAAAACAGCATCTTGCCAAAAGGTCACCTTCCAGAGAAGGAAGCGATCAAAGTAGTGAAAGAACTGGCAAAGTTCGGCTTTGAAAAAATCACTTTTGCAGGTGGTGAGCCGACGTTATGCCCTTGGTTGGGCAAGCTGATTCGGACGGCAAAAGAACATGGTTTAACGACCATGATTGTGACCAACGGGAGTCGTCTTACAGATGAGTTCCTGACAGATAACAAAAGTTATCTCGACTGGATAGCACTAAGTGTGGATAGTTTAGAAGAAAGTACAAATAAAATTTCTGGACGCGCAATTGTTGGCAAAAAACCAATTGCGTTAGCAAAGTATATGGAAGTTGTTGATAAAATCAAATCGTATGATTATGGTTTGAAAATCAACACTGTTGTGCATGCTAAAAATGTTACTGAGGATTTATCTGAATTTATTCAGTTTGCAAAACCCATACGTTGGAAAGTGTTTCAGGTATTACCTATTACTGGTCAAAACGATTACAGTGTAGACGAATTTAAAATTTCCAAACAAGATTTTGATGCGTTTAATGAAAGACATCGTTCCCTCGAAGCTAATGGAGCTAAAATCGTCCTAGAGAACAATGATAACATGCAAGGTTCCTATGCAATGGTAGATCCCGCTGGGAGGTTTTATCAAAATGTGAATGGTAAATACGAATATACGGATCCCATTATAAAAATTGGATGTGATCAGGCATATAGACAAGCAGGGTACTCCATAAATAAATTTCAAAAACGGGGCGGGTTATACGACTGGACAAGAGATAAAATAGAGCGTTAAAAGTATTTAAATCAAAAAACTTTGGTTTTTCTCTATTCTCCAGAAAATAGTCACGCGGATACCGAAAAGCGAATGAGTAGGTTAACTGAGAATTAAAAATATTATGCCAAAAGAAAGAGATCACGAGGCGGATATCAGTAATCCTAACAAAGGTACTGATGGTACCAACGAGACTTATGATAAAAATCAGGGGAATCGTGGTACACAAATGAATCCAAATCAGAAGTAAATGAAACAAACCGGGAGCGTTTTGTGCTCTCGGTTTTTAAAACAACAAATTATTAATATAAAAATTGAGAATAGCATGAAAACATTAAACATAGACAAGACGAAAACAGCAACACTTTGTGGAACACTAAATGATAAAATTGATTTACCTAAGAACACTGGATATACACCAACTTTTAAATTAGCATTTGATGCATTTATTGATGAGATTGGAACTGATTATGTTATCAGAGATAAAAGCCTTCAGTCTTTGAATAGTTATACATTCAGGGAAATACCTTTAAACGAAGATGAATACGAAAAGAATATCAAGAAAAAGGATAACGAGTTGAAGGTGAAAGTGTCTTTTCAAAAAGAACTCCCTTTTGAAAATCCATCTAGAATTTCGGAAGAACCGTTTATCTTCGATGGTAAAGAACTGTGTCATTTCAAACCAAGGAGAAGACCAGAATTATTGTACTATAAAAACAGTGATGATTTTGCAATTTCCCTAACTCCAAATGACGAAACACAAGAAATAGTATTGATGAAATCACCATTTCCATCAGAAACATCATTTGGAGATATCTTTCAAACGCTCCAAGAGAATAAAGAATCTTCTTCTTTGGATTTAAATGCAGAAATTAAAATTCCACTTATCGAGCTAGATTGGTTAACGAATCATCCAGAAATTAAAAATCGAAAATTAGAAAAATCCGCTATAGATTTTTGGAAAATCACTGAAGTAGAAGAAGGTTTGAGTTTCAGCCTGACAAATACTGGTGCAAAAGTTAAGTCATATCTAGCACTAGAAGGTGCTTGGAACTGCGTTATACCAGAAAAACCCCATCAAATTATTTTTGATAAGCCATTTGTTGTCTTTTTAAAAAAAGAAGATATTTCAACACCTTATTTTGCCGCTTATATTGCTGATGCTACATTTTTAAGAGCATTTGATTTGGAAGAAGTCAAAAAGGAGAATAAAGCTATACAGTTATCCGAACAATTTTAATGGTGACTTTGGCGGGGGATGGGTTCTGAATTTTGTTCGGAGTACCATCCACCTTTATCAATATCACCACGAAATCTCATCTCGCACTTGACCCATCTTGTTCACAGAAAGCACTTATTGAACGTTAAATTAGCTTACCGTAAGATCACCAAAACTATTCTCTATTCATTCTTAAATGGAAACAGTCAATAAACTTTTCTTTTGTTTTTCGCTGAATCGGGGAAACCCCTTATTTCCGAATAAAAAGCATGCTATTGCATTACTCAATAGCTGTTTTTTTATGTGCCCATAGCTTTGCTTGAAATCGGAGACGATACTTAATTTTAGTTCAAAAAAACTTGATGGGTCGTTAGATTTCTTTTCTATTTGCTAATTTGTCAAGATTGAAGATCTTTTGGGCTCCAAATTCCGAATAAAAAGTACACTATTTCGTCCCTCAATAGCTGTCTTTTTATATGTGTATCGCTCCGTTTGAAATCAGAGATTTCAGACTGCGCGATACACATATAAAAAAAGCTCTGTGTTTCACACAGAGCCTTTTTATTCTTCGTGACCCCGTCAAGATTCAAACTTGAAACCTCTACAGCCGTAATGTAGTGCTCTATTCAGTTGAGCTACGGGGCCATTTGCAGGTGCAAAAATAAAGCTATTTTTTTCATTAGCAAGAAAAAAAATGAGTTTATTGTACCTCTGCTGAGATACCGCGATCTAATAATGCTGTGCACATCGGTTCAAGTGTTTCATAATCACCCCGTTTTACTTCGCATTTACCTTTATAATGAATTAGTGTTGTACACTGTTCTGCTTGTACAATGTCGTGTTCACACACTTTAATGAGCGACTCAATGACGTGATCAAACGTATTTACATCATCATTAAAAACAATTAGATTATGTTCGTCAACTAACTGCTCAGAGGTTTTGTTTTTTTCTAACGTTTCAGTCTCCATACCTTTCTCACTTTTACATTGCAAATTTAAGCCTTTTGAGTCAAGGAGGCAAAAAAAAACCTCTGGAGATTTAAGTGGACCCTTTTTGTCTTATAAAGCAGGATATTCCTAGAGGGTGAGTAGCAATATTGAAGCAATCGAAACGGCTACACCTGTAATTTTGAGTACTGTTGTAGTTTCTCTGAATAAGACAATTCCGAGCAGGAAAGAGGCCATAACGATGCCCACATTATTCAAAGCATAAGTGACAGAGTCATCCAAATCTTGTCGAACAGTCATCATCAAATAATAGATGGAGAAAAAGTTCGGAACCCCTAGTACAATGCCACCAAAAACATTCCTGATTTGTAGTCGCTGTGTGCCCATAAATAAGCGGATGGTCAATACAACAATACCTATTATTCCTGCTATACCAAAACCGATAGCAGAAAATAATGCAAGTGATAAGTCGCCTGAGGCCACGCGCTCTACATAGTTGAGCAAGGTGTCCAAAACACCACTTCCAATAAATAGTATGAGTAAAAAGAATATATTTTTTGGTGCCCCCTTTTTTCGCGCTTTCTTCCGTTGAAACGTGATTAAAAATACACCGATTAATGCTAATAGAATGCCTGTGAATTTGGTGAAATATATCTGCTCTTGGTACAGGAAAATCGCCATCGTCACGGGAATGGCAAGACTCATCTTGACAGTGACTGAAGTAATGCCGATACCATTTTCTTGTGAACTTTTCCCCATCAACAAAAACAGACTAATGAATAGACCTCCTATGATAAAGGCAAATGGAATCCAGCTACCTTCGTGGAGATGCTTTGATTGCCATTGATCACCGTAAATGCCAAATCCGACAACAAAAGCGATGATGTAATTAAAAACGATGGCTTGAAATGTATTGATGCCGTATCGCTTAAACATACGGAAAATGATCAGTATCAACGTAGAAAAAAAGATGCTAAAAAACAGATAAATCATGATCGATAGTAATAGTGAATGGTGTCAGTCCCTGACGCTTCCTGGTGATGGGCAAAATGATGAATATGTGGTGCTTTTAATCCGTTTTCAAATGTTGTCTTACCAACAATAATGCGCGCTTCGTCGTACTCACCTGCATCGATGAAATGCTGAAGCGTTGTGGCGCCACCTTCCACAAATACAGATAGAAAAGAGCGCCGCCAGAGTTCATTTAATATGGTTTGAACCGTAAATGAGCCGATTTCGACAACATTAATGTGCTCAGGCATAGCTTTATAGTTATTCGAACGCACAAATAATAGGGTCTTCAATCCGTCCTTGAGAACGGTGTAATCACCTTGGAGAGAACAAGCTGGGTCCAGAATAATTCGTGTTGGATTATTTCCGCTAACTGCCCGAACCGTTAGAGAAGGATTGTCGTTGATCACAGTCTTGTATCCCACTAATATAGCAGATTCCTGACTTCTCCATTGATGGACATGAAGTTGAGTCGAAGGCTCGGAAATCCAGTTTACACCAGCCTCTCGCACTTTTGCTAAGCGATCAATAAAACCATCAGCTGTTTGGGCCCATTTGAGCAGGACATACGGTCGCTTCTTTTCATGATAGGTAAAGAAGCGTTTGTTGAGTCCACGCGCTTCTTGTTCTAATAGACCGACCTCAACTGGTATTCCTGCATCTCTAATTCGTTGTATCCCTTTGCCGGAAACAGCCGAGAAACTATCCTGGCAAGCGATGACCACGCGCTTAAACTGATGGTGGACAATTAAATCGGAACAAGGTGGAGTTTTTCCATGATGAGCGCAAGGTTCTAGTGTCACGTAAAGCGTTGATTCCTTAAAGCGTGAATGATCTTCAGTACTGTCTACAGCGTTTACCTCTGCATGTGGTCCTCCGAAGATTTGATGATAACCTTCACCAATAATGATATCATCATGGACGATAACCGCACCAACCATTGGATTAGGCGCCACGTGGCTTCCTCCTAATCGGGCAAGTTGTAAGGCACGATGCATATATCGCTGATCTTTACTTATGAAATGATCGCTCATGATTAATCAAATTTGAGTGCTTTAATTGGAGAGATTTTAGTAATTACATAAGATGGAACGATTAAAGCAGCCGTACAAACGAACAATGTGCCTAGGTTCAGGAAAAGTATAAACCAAAAATTAAGTTCTATTGGAACGGCATCTAGATAATAAACTTCTGGATTCAACGGAATGACTGTAAAATATTCCTGAATCAGGCATAGCCCAATGCCGATGACGTTACCGATAATCATGCCTCGAACGATAATAAAGACTGCCTGGTGCAGGAATAGTTTTCTGATGGACCAATTGGTCGCTCCAAGTGCCTTTAAAAGTCCAATGAGTTGTGTTTTTGTGATGATGAGTACCAGCAATCCAGACCCCATATTAATGACACCAATCAAGATCATTAGAATTAAAATAATAATGACATTCAGGTCCAGAAAGTCGAGCCATAAGAAAAGTTCACTTTGGTCTTCCTTGATCGTGCGTATACGGTAGTCGTAGCCATCATTGGATTGGAAGTAGATCGCCTTTTTGACGCGTTCAATTAAGGTGGTTAATTGTTCGAAATGATCAGTTTCCAACTCATAACCACCAATATAGTTGGTGTGACTACCATCTCCATCTTCATAGTTAAAGATCAGTTTTTTACCTCCTTTCATTGCAATGGAAAATTCAGTTCCCGAAGCGTTGAGATAATTGCGCTGGATTTCACCCATAACCAGCTCTTTCGGATAACAGGGAAGGTATTTATTACCTTCAACTTTTACATGAAGGTAAGCTGTATCTGGTATGGCATTGATTTCTCCTTTTCCATTAATGTAGGTCCAGTAATCAGACGCAATTAATCGGATCGTTGTATCTTTTATATCGCAGTAGGTAAATCCCCGGGCAGTTTCATAACCTTCTCCCCAATCAAAACGGTAGTTTCCATTGCCACCGCGACAATCAGCATATATCACCAATTGACCGTCTTTTGTAATTGTATCAGCTATGCGTATGGCCGATTGAATGCCCCAATCATTCAATCGTTGAACATTTTCAAGATCTCCAATGATGACTTGATCATCAAATTCCTGTAGTCCGGTTTTAAAAATGCCGGTTACCGTAAAGTTTAATTTTATGGGGGTCTCTTTGACAAAGAAAGCACGGATATTTTCACCAACATCTAAATTTAGTTTTTCAGCAATGGTTGCAGAGAGCAGTAACTCGTAGTTGTTAGTGTCAAAAGAGGGTATTTTACCTGCAATTAAATGGTCTTTAAAGAATGTCCAGTCGTAGCGATCACTGACGCCTTTCATCACGGCTCCGTGAATTTCTTGTTGTACCTGAAAGGTGTCAATACCCTGAATAGAATAAAAGTTCGTGTCAGGATCGGATTGCAACATGACGGGTTTATACGCAAACCGATGAATGTTTTTGATACCGGGTATATCTTTTATGGCATCGAATAATGAGTCGTTGTAGACGATTGGAGCGCTTTCAAAAGTGGATTGTTCGCCGGCTTTGACGAGTGTCGCATGAGATCCGAATCCGATCACCTTTTCTTTTACTTCATTTTGAAAGCCCGTAACAACTGCTATGGTTACGATATTAATGATCATAGCAAGAACGATACTCGAACGTGAAATACGCGTTATGGGTCGGGAAACTTTCTTATCTTCGTTTTTCCCAGCGTGAATTTTTTGCGCTATAAAGTAGATCTTGTTCACAATAATATAAAATGCCCGCTAATGTACTCAATGCGTCTCTGCTTAAAAAGTTTTTTTATCATTTTCCTGATTTCCTGCCAGACGGCAGAAAATGGCGATACACATAACATTCTTAAAGATAGTCTGGGAGAACAGGAACGAGAAAAAAAAGAATCGCTGAAAGAAGATACCTTAAAGCATAAGCTTATTTGTGGTGCTGAGCAACTTGAAAAATTAAAGGGACTTATCGGTCAACGCAATATCGCTTTGGTAGCAAATCAAACAAGTCGGGTAGGGGAGACACATTTGGTGGACACCCTGTTATCAAGAGGCGAAAAAATACAAGCTGTATTTGCACCGGAGCATGGGTTTAGAGGTAGAGCGGACGCTGGAGCTCATATTCAATCGGGAAAGGATGAGAGAACAGGATTACCCATTATTTCGCTTTACGGGAGTAATAAAAAACCGACCCCAGCACAATTGGAAGGCATCGAATTAGTGCTGTTTGATATCCAGGATGTCGGGGCGCGCTTCTATACGTACATATCTACATTACATTATGTCATGGAGGCATGTGCTGAGAATGATATACCTTTGATCGTATTGGATCGCCCGAACCCCAATGGTCATTATGTGGACGGCCCTGTTCTGCAACCCGAGTATAAGTCCTTTGTAGGAATGCACCCCATACCCATCGTTCACGGAATGACAGTAGGGGAGCTCGCCGAATTGATAAACGGTGAAGGGTGGCTTAATAATGGACTCAAATGTGAGTTACGTGTACTAAAAATGAATGGGTATGACCACAAAAGGACTTATTCTTTACCTGTTGCGCCATCGCCTAATTTGAGAAGTGATGTAGCGATTCAGCTTTATCCAACCTTGTGCTTATTTGAAGGAACTGTGCTCAGTGTAGGTCGTGGAACGGATCGCCCTTTTGAAATGTTTGGTCATCCAGAGTTAAAGGTAAATGAAAAATACGATTTTTCTTTTACGCCCACTCCTGGTTTTGGTTCACAACATCCTAAGTTAAATGGAGAGAAGTGCTATGGATTAGATTTAGCAGCTTCGAAATCAGATACCATGAATCAGATTAATTTAGCGTGGATAATTGATGCCCAACAAACCTTGAAGACAAAGCAAATAGATATGATAACCCGGGAGAATTGGTTTGATAAACTGGCCGGTAACAATGAGCTCAGGAAGCAATTGAGATCGGGTGTTTCTGCTGAGGAGATACGATCCTCCTGGCAACCAGAATTGGATGAATTTCGAAAGTTGCGCGAACGCTACTTGTTGTATCCTTAGTTTGTAATGTAAGACCGGTAAAATCTTAAAAAGTACGCAAACTGGATAGTATCGAGTGTTTAATTGATTGGAAAAGACTTGAACATTTTTGGTGGATCTTAAGGTAAACAGCGATCTAATAGAATTTAGCTTTTGATAATAGGCATCGATTCAGGCGATTAAAATGACCAAATTCAGTTTCGAGTGAACTCAAGAACCTTCTCATAGATCTAAGCACGACTCTTATAAAAGAACCAGTAGTTTTAGAATTGTTATAAACGGAATGCAAATAAAACTCCTCACTTCAAAAAAATGAAGCGAGGAGATGAACTGTTTTGATTATATCGTAATGGTGATCTCAATTATTAATACGCTGTATCCGTTTTAACGATTGAAATTCATTCATTGAATAGGATTTATGGTGCGCACGCTAGTTAAAATGGCAAATCATCATCACCTTCTTCAACTAATGTTTCAGCATCGTCAGACTTGGCAGGTTCAATATCTGGCGGCGTAGGCGTTCCTCCACCTTGAGATTTTTCAATTTTCCATACGTCAAGAGAATTGAAATACTTGACTTCTCCTTTTGGACTGGTCCACTCTCTTCCGCGAATGTTGAATGTCACATTAACAACATCGTTTTCATTAATTTCATCGAGCAACGACGTGCGATCTTGAGTGAGTTGAAATAAAATATCCTGTGGATAATTTCCAGAGGCATCTGTGACGACAAATTCACGCTTTTGGAACTTGTCTGAAATTTGTTGTGTATCGCGTTTTACTTTGACGATTCCTGAAATGGTAAACATAATTCTACTTTTTATTGATTATTAAATGTTAATAACGTTTTCCAAGCTGCTTCAACTTCGTTTTCAATGAGTAAAAGCTGTGCTTTGCGATGTAATTCTTCCTCGAGTTTTACAGGCTCGTCTTCTAAAGATACAAAAAGATCTGATAATTCCATCAATTTGTATTCGTTAACTTCGGTTTCATTGGGTAGTTCTTTAACACTACCTAACTTACCTAAATCATTACCACTGAGTATTGTACTATTGCGAATGTCTTCAGGGATGTTATCGATTCCCATGCCTACGGTAGTGACGGGTTTAACGACTTCAAACATGGAGTTAGCGTCAGCTCTGCAATACCAGTTTCCACCCATGCGGGCAACTAAATCAATTTTTTGCTGATCAATCATCTTATTATCGTCGAGTATGGCCTCATCAATATGTATTTTTAAAACCTCACAGATCACTAAATTACCTGCACCACCGTCTTTTCCCAGTTCTTTGACTTCTATCACTTTGCATTCGAATTGAACGGGGGATTCTTTGACGCGAAAAGGTTTTACAATATCTGACTTCACCGGTGTGAGTCCTGATTTAACAAATTCATCAACATCTTTTTCGTATGGTGATGAACTCAGACTCATTTGCTCTACAATCGAATAATTAACAATGTTAACGACGCATTCGGGATGTGCTTTGACATTTTCGTAGGTATCTTTTGTGGTATTCGTTCTCCCACTGCGCGCCGGCGAAAAAACCATGATTGGTGGGTTTGCACTGAAAACGTTAAAGAAGCTGAAGGGAGCGAGATTGGCATTTCCTTCCGCATCAATTGTCGATGCAAAAGCAATTGGTCGCGGACCTACAGCGCCTAATAAGTAATGGTGCAACTTAGGTACGGGTATATCTTTTGGATCAATTGTTAACATAACGAGTTGTTTTTCTGAGTGGGCAAATTTAACGCTATTCTCATGCATTAAAAACGAATTGGTCGTTTTGTTGAAAAAATGCTAAAAATGTGTATAGATTTGTTGAACTAAATATGGAAAAGCTGCACAGAAATAGTTTAGAAATTATCATTGTTGACGATGATGTGAAGCGACAGAGGGTGTACGACTACCTACCTGGAAAGGTGCAGTCACTCCCTTCCCGAAAAGCGGTAAAAAAGGCATTTAAACGTAAGCAGATTGCAATGGATGGTCGTTTTTTACGATCCGGCGACTGGATCAAAGGAGGCGATCAGATTGAAATTTTGGAAGATGAACGAACAATCCGTGATGATTTTCAGCTCAATATCCACGTGGTTTATGAGGATGATTATATTGCTGTTGTAGAAAAGCCGGCTGGTCTTTTGAGTTCGGGGTACCAGCGGAAAACACTGCAGCATGCCTTGAGAGGTAATTTAAAACCAGTGTTGGATGACGCTATACCATATTATGAAAAGTTGAGCGTACCTTTGCTAACTCATCGGCTGGATGCTAAGACCCATGGACTTCTGATCGTTGCAAAGACGTATACTTCACGACGAAGAATTGACGAACTATTTCAACAACGAGAGCTGACCAAAGGCTATATTGCAATGGTTCAGGGTGAATTAAAAGGAGAAGGAACGGTGAATGAAGCTGTTCAAGGTAAAAGTGCACTAACTCGCTATAAGAGTTTAGCTATTTATCCTTCTCACTACGATAAAAAAATGACGCTGGTTCAACTATTTCCGAAGACGGGCAGAAAACATCAACTGAGAATACACATGGCAGTTATTGGGCACCCTATTGTTGGTGATCAGAAATACTCAAAAACTGAACCTGTACTCAAACATAAAGGACTGTTTCTAGTCGCTAACTATCTTAAATTCAACCACCCAATAACGTCGGAGCAGCTTGAAATATCCATCGATTGTCCAAATAAATTTGATCGGCTGATTCGGCGCGAGCAAAAAAAAGCGAGCTACACGGATGATTAATCACCAAAATAATAGGAATAACCAAAACCTACCGTAAAGTAAGTTGTAATGCCATTTAAGTCATCTTCACTCATACCGCTAAACTGATCCAGTCCCATTTGGTTTGGTCGAAATTCAAATGCATGGAAAGCATACCCCAATGCAAATCGAAAGGAAGTGTTTTCATTTGCGGTGAGGGCTAAACCCAAATGCGGCTCTACAAAACCAGCGTCATTGCTGTAAGCTCCTCCACGTAGGGTTTCGTTGAAATTAGTGGTCATGAAATTCATAGAGTAACCGACGCGGACTCCATAATCCACACCAAAATTACCGTAAAACTTTTCCTGACCGATTTTACCGAATACACCAGCGGTGTGAATGCCTCCAGAAAGATCGACAGTGTTTTTAAATTCATTGACGCTGAAATAATTATACCGCAATCCTGCTCCAATACTTAAAGTATTGTCAAATGTGTACTGATAAGAAGGAGTAACCACCACCAGTCCTTGCATTAAATCGCGAAATGCAAAATTGGTAGCATTATTAGGAAGACCAATTTCAACTTTGAAGGAACTCGTTGGTTTGTAATTTTCCTGGCTCCACCCCAACTGGATGCTGGTCAAACATACAATTATAAATATTAACGCGTTTTTCATAGCCACTGGCAGTTTGCTTCGAATATAAT
>CAYFTH010000099.1:0-3970 GCA_964346075.1 uncultured Fluviicola sp.
AACGGAAACTCAAGGAACTGGAAAGCTATTCGACCTTCGGTTATGAAGGAAAAAAAGTGTTGATCCGGTTGGAGTGGGAGTAGGATAACAAAACAAAGAACATCCTTATCGAATGCGTTACCCGCAGAGTGCTCCAACAAATAAGGTTCATTGTAACTGGTTGATAACGTTACCTAAAAATTCACTAATGGGACGTTTCTTTGAGCAGAACAATCTCAAAATAAGGTTTTTTTAACCTAAAATTGAATCTTGAATTTATTTTGATGAAGGTTTAATGAAACAGACCTATTCTAAAACACCTTTAAATCTGATGTTGCGATGTTACTAACACCGCTCAAATCATTGCCTTCCATTTATACCTTCCAGGGATTGCTCAATCCCTTTTTCAGACCTCACACAGATTCTAATCTACTCAGATCGAAAAAAATTACCATTTTTGTGTCGAAAATGAGTAAAACTATGAAAAACACAATATGGATGTTCGCTTTGTCGGCTGTACTTTTGGCTTGTGGCACGACTAAGCAGGAAAAAAATGAAACCGTTGCGGATAACAGCTCTAAGACGGTGAAAACTGAAAAGGAAGTTCGGGAAACAGAATCAGTTGCAACAAAGAATGAGGCGGAAGAAGCTGAAGAAATCATTGAACGACCGCGTTATAATGCAGCGGCAACGATCGAAACGGATCTGATTCATACCGAATTGGATGTTCGTTTTAATTGGGAAGCATCACAACTGATTGGAAATGCAACGTTGACTTGTTCTCCCCATTTTTACGCTACGGATAGTCTGATCCTTCAAGCCAAGGCGATGGATATTAACAGCGTCCAACTCGAAGGAGAAGCGCTTGAATTTAACTATACCAACGATAAGGTTTTACGCATTGGGCTCGATCGTGAATATTCCCGGGATGAAGAATATACAGTTGCTATTGATTATGTTGCTAATCCCGAGCAGAAAGAAGAAGGAGGGAGCAGCGCAATCAAAAGTGATAAAGGACTCTACTTTATTAATCCGAAAGGAGAAAACCCGGATCAGATGCCCCAGATTTGGACACAGGGCGAGACTGAAGCGAGTTCCGTTTGGTTTCCTACCATTGACCGTCCGAATCAAAAAACAACGCAGGATATCTACATTACGGTAGAAGATAAGTACAAGACACTATCTAACGGATCCCTGGTTTCTGCTGAACAAAATGGTGATGGCACGCGCACTGATCACTGGAAACAAGAGTTACCTCATGTGCCGTATTTGTTCATGATGGCCGTGGGTGAATTTGAAGTGATAGAAGATAGTTATACAAAACCAGACGGAACGGAAATGTCCGTAAATTATTACGTCGAACCAGAATGGAAAGAACACGCTCAGGCTATTTTTGGAGAAACACCTGAAATGATTGGCTTTTTCTCTGAACTATTTGGGGTCGATTACCCCTGGGATAAATACCACCAGATTATAGTGCGCGAATACGTTTCAGGTGCTATGGAAAACACGAGTGCTGTCGTTTTTGGTGATTTTGTTTATAAAACGAAACGCGAATTGATCGATGGAAATGATCACTCAATTATTGCACACGAACTTTCTCATCATTGGTTTGGTGACCTTGTGACTTGTGAGAGCTGGGCAAATTTACCGCTTAACGAATCGTTTGCCAATTATTCTCAGTACTTGTGGGATGAACACTATTACGGTCGTGATCAGGCCGATTATTATGCTGAGAAAGAAGCAGACGGTTATTTCCAACAAAGCGCTCAGGCGGGTCACCACGATATGGTGTGGTACGACTACGAGAGCAAAGAAGACATGTTTGATGCGCATTCCTACAACAAAGGCGGGCGTATTTTGCACATGTTGCGTTATTATCTGGGTGATGATGCTTTTTTTACCGCGCTTCAACACTATCTTAAAGCAAATGCTTATCAACCGGTAGAAATGCATCAATTGCGTTTGGCATTTGAAAAAGTATCAGGTGAAGATCTCAATTGGTTCTTTAATCAATGGTTTTTTGAATCGCACCATCCGGAATTAAAGGTAGAGCATGAAATATTGGAAAACGGTGATGTTGAGTTAACTGTCCGTCAAGAGCAAGACCTCGAAGAAGCACCATTGTACAAATTACCGCTTCAGGTCGATATATACGCTGATGGTTCAAAGACGACACATGATATTGTGGTAAATAAGAACATCAACACTTACAACTTTTCGGTAGAAGGAACGGTAGAGAATATTGTTTTTGATGCACAGCGCGTATTGCTCGGTGCTGTTGATCACGATAAGCCGCGCGAATGGTACGTGAACCAATTTTACAACGCACCTTTATACAAGGATCGCGAACAAGCTTTGGTTTATGGTTCCCGATTGCGCAATGAAAAAGGGCGTCAAATGATATTAGACGCACTCGAAGATGACTTTTGGTACATTCGTCAGCAGGCCATCGGGAAGTTAGAAAAAGTCTTGAGTAAGCGACCTGAAGATGTGCGAAAAGCTGTCATAGATTGCATTGAAAACGATGATAATTCAAAAGTGAGAGGTTCGGCCGCACGATTTATGGCGAACAACTTTTTTGAAGACCCACACGCCGAAAAAACGCGAGATCTGTTGACGAAAGTTATCAATAACGACAGCTCTTATTTTGCCATTTCACAAGCGCTGAATGGGTTAACCAAAGGAACCGATAAAGACACCGAAAAGGCACTGAAACTTGCAGAGAATCTTGAGGATGAACGCTCTTCTAAGCTACGTGCGCAAATAATGGGAATTTATGCGAAGTTTGATCGTCAGGATAAACTTGATTTTATGAAACAGTCTTTATTGGAGAAATCGGTAACAGGATATGACGCCATTGGAGGAATGTCCAATTTTACTTCGCTCTTAAAGAAAAGTGACTTAAAAACTCAAGAAAGGTATATCGGTACGCTTGAGGAACTCTCCGAAGGAGGGAGTCCATATATTAAAGCTGTGTTGCCGATGAATGTGATGGGGCTTAAACGCTCAGCAGATGACCGCGTTAGCGCTATCAAAAGTGAAATTAAAAAACTGGAAGAAGCGAATAAATCTGGTGAAGTGACCATGAAAGAGGGAGAATTGAAAAAAGCGGAAGCGTTTGCTCAAAAAGTAACTGAACTCCTCATGAAAGTGAGTCAATAAAGAATGATCCAATAAACCAATCAGAAGACCCGCTGCCAATAGGTAGCGGGTTTTGTTTTTGATAGAAATCAAGTGTGATCACGCAGCATTATGATAAAAAGCCTGTGATATGATAAAGTCGTACTGTCATTCGGTTCATTTGTTCTCCGAATTTCCTATTTTTGTGGCTTCAAAATCAGGTGTCTATGAAAAAGATAATTTTTATCCTCCTCAGTTTTTTCTTTATGGCTCATAGCTGGGCTCAGAAAGGGGATTTAGACAAAGGTATTTATGCTTCTATGGAAACTGACAAGGGAGAAATATTTTTGGAACTATATCCTGAAAAGGCCCCGTTGACGGTAGCGAACTTTGTAGGTTTAGCTGAAGGAAACCTGAAGGTGTTCGATTCTATTAAGCATAAAGAGCCCTATTATGATGGTGTCGTTTTTCATCGCGTGATTAGTGATTTTATGATTCAAGGTGGAGATCCAACCGGAAAGGGTTCTGGAGGTCCGGGCTATCAATTTTGGGATGAGGCTGACAACGGTTTAAAACATGAAAAGGGTGTTATATCGATGGCCAACGCAGGTCCGCACACCAACGGAAGTCAGTTTTTTATTACGCACGTGGCTACACCCCATCTCAATGGGAAACACACTGTTTTTGGTAAAGTTTTGGAAGGCCAGGAAGTCGTTGACCAAATTGAAGAGAATGACACCATCCAAACCGTTGAGATCATCCGTAAGGGATTAAAATATAGCTTGTTTTACAATCCATCGCGAAGATTTAGAAAAGCTTACGAGTCGAGGGCAAAAGTAGTTGAAAAGCAACGCTTAAAAGAGGAAAA
>CAYFTH010000099.1:4070-6700 GCA_964346075.1 uncultured Fluviicola sp.
CCGCAAATCCCCCCTTATGCGGATCTTATTTTTGAAATAGAACTTTTATCCGTCGAAAAAAAATAACATGCGCCATATACTGATCTTATTGTTCCTGGCTTGCTTTCCTTTTGTTCGAGCGCAAAAGTCCGAAGTCGTTGTGAAAGATATACAAACGATGGAGCCCGTCGCTTTCGTTAAAATTGGAGACGGTATTATGAGCCCCGTTCTAACTGACATCGACGGTCTGGCCAAATTTGAAATTTCGCCTGAAAGAAATTATAGCTTCACTTTTTTTGAATATGAAGACACCACGATCACGGGTAGCGAATTGCTGGAAGATCCCGAAGTGCTCTTAGTTCCTGATGTTCAAATGATGGATGAAGTCGTCATTGAACCAGGTGTAAACCCAGCGCATCGCATCATACAGAATGCCATGGATCACCGAAAAGAAAATGATCCATTACGGAATGATGCTTTTCGTTATAATTCGTATTCGAAATTTTATATTACCGGTGAAACGGAAGAGGGTTTTAACCGCGATACAATATCAGATTCCAGTTCTCTTGCAACACTTGATTTATTGGACCGTCAATACCTCTTTCTCACGGAAACAGGAGCAACACGGATTTTCTCACCCCCCAATTATGACAAGGAAATTGTAAATTCATATAACGTTTCTGGTGTAAAAGACCCCATGTTTGCCACATTGGTCAATCAATTTCAGTCGTTCAGTTTTTACGACAATAATTTTGAGATTAATCAAGGGGAGTACATCAACCCAATTGCCCCTGGGAGCTTACGCCGCTATCTATTTATCCTTGAAGACACATTATTTCATGGTAAAGACACCACTTATACAATAAAATACCGACCACGAAAGGGAAAGAATTTTGAAGGACTGGAAGGATACTTATTTGTCAGTACGAAAAATTGGGCGCTCGAAAAGGTAATAGCTTCACCCTATGAGCAAAGTTCTTTTGCCGAGATTAAGGTTATACAGTCTTACCGCTATACCAATGATAAAAAGTGGTTTCCGCATAAACTGAGTACGGAGTTTGCATTTACGGGACTTGAAGTTGGTAAATATGCTGATGCTATTGGAAAAAGTAACCTTTACATTAAAGATGTAGCCTTTAATATTGATGTGAAGCGCAAGGCTTTTAACCCTGTTCAGTTAGAAGTGAAACCGGGTGCTTTGGAGGATACGAATCAATTGAAAAAAGTGCGCGAAACGGATAATACGGCCAAAGAGTTAAAAACTTATCAGGTTATTGATAGTATCGGGGAAGAAAATAATCTCGATCAAATGGTCAATGCATTTAAAATTCTATCTACAGGTGAAGTTCCATTGGGCGTTTTTAGTCTACCCATCGACCGGATCATCGATTTCAATCAACAGGAAGGATATCGTCTCGGGGCTGGTATTTCTACCAACAGCAGGTTGAGTAAGTGGGTAAAAACGGGAGGATATTTTGCCTATGGCGTGCGCGATAAAGCATGGAAGTGGGGTGGAGATCTCGGATTTATTTTTCATCAAAAAAACAATGTGGGCCTACATTTTCACTATAGCGAGGATTTATTTGAACGTGGTGGTGAAAACCTCTTGCACGACGAATTCAATCTTACAGATCAATCGTTATACCGTGACTTTTTTATCAATCGACTGGATCGGCAGCGCAAAGCACAAGTGCGTTTAAAGGGATACATTCGCCAAAATCTTAAAGTTCAATTGTTTGGGAATTATCGACGATTTCGATTCTCGGATCTTTATCGATTTGAGCCGTCTCAAACAGGACAGGCTTCCGTTGCTGGATTTGATGTCGCAGAAGTCGGAATGGAAGTACAGTGGAATATCCGCGAAAAAGTGATGTTGCTCGGTGACAGGCGCGTATCATTAGGTACGAAATTTCCACGTATTAATATCAAAGCTTACAGAGGAATACAGGGACTTTGGGATGCTCAGTACGATTATTACCGAATGAACCTGACTATTGATCAGGACTTCTCCATTCGTGGGTTAGGGGAGTTGAAACTGGCAAGTAAATCTGGTGTGACGATAGGAGACGTACCGCTGACACTTGAACAAGTACACCAGGGAACAGCCAGAGACTGGAATTTAACGGTGCCGAATACCTTCGAGACGATGCGCCCTGCGGAATTTTTTAGTGATCGACAAACTGCGTTGTTTATGCGATTTAAGTTTTTACCGATTAAAAACATAGCCGATTTTACACGCCCCACTTTCGTTGTTCACAGTGCGGCAACCGTTGGTCTGATGGAGAATCAGTCTTTTCATAAAAACTTCGCTTTTAAGGTACCAGAAGAAGGGTATTACGAGTCAGGTTTAATCGTTGAGAACTTGTTAATGTCAGGTTTCAATGGTTTTGGTGTGGGTGCATTTTATCGCTACGGACCCTATGCATTTGAAAATACAAGCGATAACTTTGTTTACAAACTCTCAGTTACTTTCAATTTATAATTGGTTATTTGTAGATTCTCCCCTAATTTCGGCAATGCATGTGGAGTGATCAGTTAAATATTTTGAGTAAGTTAAACGTTCAGCGGTGTTGGAATGTACTTCGTCTGCGTTTTTCATACATGCTGGCGAAACGCTTTAAACGCATTCGGCAACGTGCACTTCCTTTCGC
>CAYFTH010000099.1:6800-11928 GCA_964346075.1 uncultured Fluviicola sp.
GGATTAGACCGCATGATTATTTCGATTGATGGATTGACACAGGAAACATACGAACAATACCGTCGCAAAGGAAAACTCGAAAAAGTGATTCAAGGCACGGAAAATATGATTCGCGCTAAAAAGAAATTGAAACGAAAAACACCACATTTGATTTTCCAATTTTTAGTGGTGCGACCCAACGAACACGAGGTGGATGATATCGTGAAGCTAGGTGATGAAATGGGAGTGGATGAGGTCCGTCTGAAAACGGCACAACTTTATGATTACGAAGATGGCAATCCTCTGATGCCACGCAACGAGAAATATTCGCGCTACCGCAAGAATAAAGCAGGTAAATTCGTGCCGAAATACCACTTAAAAGATCATTGCTGGAGAATGTGGTCTTCTACTGTGTTAACCTGGGATGGTAAAGTAGTGCCCTGTTGTTTTGACAAAGACGCGAAACATGTGCTCGGCGATGTGACCAAAACACCCTTTAAAAAAGTCTGGCGTCATCCGCAATATCAAGCCTTTCGAAAACAGGTATTTACCGACCGCGAATCGATTGACATCTGTCAAAACTGCTCAGAAGGCACAAAAGTCTGGGCGTAATATATATTGCCTCACCTCCTCCTCTTGCTCCCCCCTCTTGCTGTATACTCCATACTCCCTCCTCCCCTCTCTTGCTCCCTGCTCCCTACTCCCTCCTCGTGCTCCAAACTCCCCCCTCTTGCTCCAAACTCCCCCCTCTTGCTCCAAACTCCCCCCTCTTGCTCCACACTCCCCTCTCTTGCTCCAAACTCCCTCCTCTTGCTCCAAACTCCCCTCTCTTGCTCCAAACTCCCTCCTCTTGCTCCAAACTCCCCCCTCTTGCTCCCTACTATCTCCTCTCTACTCAAAAGTATTCACCTTCAAGATGTCTTTGTCGATAAGTTTTTTGGCGATTTGAACCGCGTTGGTAGCAGCACCTTTTCGCAGGTTATCTGCAACAATCCACATATTGAGTGTGTTATCCAGTGTTTCATCACGGCGCAGTCGTCCAACAAAGACATCATCTTTCCCTGCCGCATAGATGGGCATCGGATACGTGTTGGTCGCAGGATTATCCTGGAGTTTTAACCCTTCTGTTTCATGGATGATTTTGCGTATAGCATCGATGTCAAAGTCCTCCTTAAAAGTAACATTGACGGCTTCAGAATGTCCACCTTGAACGGGTACCCGCACAGCAGTTGCAGATACTTGAACAGTAGGATCTAAAATTTTCCTGGTCTCATTGCTGAGCTTCATTTCTTCTTTCGTATAACCGTTGTCCATAAAAACATCGCAATGGGGAAGGCAGTTTTGATCAATGGGGTAGGGGTAGGCCATACTGCCTTTGCGATTAGATCGCTCGTTGTTCATTTGTTCCACGGCCTTAATCCCCGTACCGGAAATGGATTGATAGGTCGAAACAACCGCTCTTTGAATACCATATTTTGCGTGCAGCGGAGCGAGTGCCATCAACAGTTGAATCGTAGAACAATTCGGGTTCGCAATGATATAATCGTCAGCTTTCAGCAAATCGCCATTAATTTCAGGGATGATGAGGGGATGATCCGGATGCATGCGCCATGCTGAAGAATTATCAATGACGCGACAACCTATAGCGGCAAACTCAGGAGCCCATTCTAGTGAAGTCTCCCCGCCTGCTGAAAATAAAGCGACATCAGGACGTTTTTCAATCGCAGTTGCCAGATCAATTACAGGGTACTCTGTTCCGCCAAATGAAATTGTTTTACCTACCGAACGTTGCGATGCGACCGGTATTAATTCGCTCACAGGGAAATGTTGTTCTGCCAGTACTTTTAACATTACCGCCCCAACCATTCCTGTGGCTCCAACAACTGCTACTTTCATACTCAACCATTTTTTGCAAAGATAGCGTTAATTCTTTCTCCTCCATGAAAAAGCAGGATAAAACATTAAAATATAACAAAACGTTAAATAATAATACAAACAATCATAAAGCTTAAGTGGAAACATTAATTTTCTGTTACTTATCCGAACTAAAAGGCTTTTCATTTTATCGGAAGCTTACGATCTGCTATATTTGTTTAAAAAACCAATATTCGGTACTACTTGAACGTATGAAACAACTGATTTTATCTTTGATCCTGGGATTGATGTCAACATCCCTCTGTGCTCAGCTCACAGAAAACTTCAGTGATGGTGATTTCTCAACTAATCCCAGTTGGACCGGAGCTGATAGTATTTTTATGGTGAATCCCGCTGCTCGTTTGCAATTGAACGCTACTGTTCCAGGAGAAGCGCATCTAGCCACACAACATGGTTTAACTCAACTCACGGAACGCGAATGGCGGTTCAATATTCAACATGATTTTAGTCCATCCGGGTCCAACGGTGGTGAAACGTATTTGACCAGCGTGAGTCAGGATCTTTCGACTTCTCCAGATGGTATTTACTTCAGAATTGGAGAGTCCGGTAGCAATGATCCCATTGAGTTGATCGAGCGAGATGGCGGAACAGAAACAACTATTTTGATTAGCTCACCGGGTATTGTGGCCAATGATTTTAATGTTTCGGTTAAGATTATTCATCGAGCGAATGGAGACTGGGAATTGTATACCGATGTTGCCGGAGGCAGTGCTTTTCAATTAGACAATTCTGCGAATTATCCTACCACTGTTGGGGGACAATACCTTGGATTTTGGGTAGAATATACATCCAGCAACGTACAAAACTTTCAGTTTGACAATATTTACGCGGGACCTGTGCAAGTGGATAACACACCTCCTGAGCTCGTTGAAGCGACGGCGATAAATGATAATACACTGGAAATACTTTTTAACGAAGGAATCGGGCAAACTTCGGGAGAAAACACAGCGAACTATAACGTGAATGGTGGCATTGGAGCACCTTCTTTGGTGCAACGCGATGCCGTGAACCTGGCGATGGTTACAGCGACCTTCCCTACCACATTTACAGTTGGTGATACATTGACACTTACTGTAGAAAACGTACAAGATTTTTCAGGAAACGCGATGACGAATGCAGCAGATGACTTTCAATTTATTACTTCTCAAACGCCCGAATATGGTGATATTATTATCAATGAATTTATGGCGAATGAATCGCCGGTCGTTGGTTTACCGGAAACAGAGTTTGTCGAGCTCTATAATCGCAGTGAAAAATATTTTCACCTGGAAGATTGGCAGCTGTTAGATAATAACTCAGCAGGCACCATTCAGGATATTTGGATTTATCCTGGAGAATATGTCATTTTAGTGCCGACCAGCGGACTTTCGGAATACCCGCAGGCCATGAATGTAACAAGTTGGGCGAGCCTCAACAATGCGGGTGATGAAATTACGCTTATGACCCCAAATGGTGCTGTCGTTGACGAACTCATCTATACCGACGATTGGTACGGAGATGAAACAAAAGAAGACGGCGGGTGGTCGCTAGAACGCATTAATCCCGAACTGCCTTGCTCTGGGCCCGATAACTGGCGAGCGAGTACACATCCTGACGGCGGTACACCAGGTGCTGAAAATGCAATAGTGGATCTGTCACCAGACACTGAGAACCCTGAAGTGTTAGATGTAAAAACAGCGAACCAAAATATTCTTGACATCACTTTCTCGGAGGGAATGGATTCATTAAGTCTGACCAACGCAACGATTACTTTCACTCCTGATTTAACGATCTCGGGGCGTCTCATCGAATCGAAGTATCCGGGAGAAATGACCTTGATTTTTAACGAAAATATCCCCGCGGGTGTGGTACACCAAATTGAAATTTCAGGTGCTGATGATTGTTCCGGCAACCCATTGAGTTTTTCAGGAAAGTTTGTCTTACCTCAGCCCCCTGGAAAAGGTGATTTGCGTATCAATGAAATTTTATTTAATCCAGTAACGGGGGGCTCTGATTTTGTGGAAGTTGTTAACACATCTGATAAATATATTGATTTAAAAGATTGGGCTCTCGCGAATTATGACGATACCATTGCCAGTATAGACGTTATTACTCAGCATTTCGTTTTGGCACCGAAAGGATACGCTGCACTGACGACCGATAAAAGTCATCTCGTTACGGAATATCCTTATACTGTGCCCAATCAGATTATCGAATTGCCGGATTTACCGAGCTATAACAATGATTCCTCTACCGTCTACTGGATCTATTCCGATACGGTGATGGATCGCGTATCTTATAGCGACGAGTGGCATTACGAATTGCTGCAGTCAGATGACGGGGTGAGTTTGGAAAAATTTGATCCAAATTTGGCATCTAATGACCGCGATAGTTGGCATAGTGCTAGTGAAACGGAAGGGTTTGCAACACCAGGCAAGGAGAATTCTCAATCGATCAAGCCGGGAGCACCTCAAGGAGAAATCACACTTTCTTCTTCTTCGTTTTCTCCAGATAATAATGGAGTAGAGGATGCTTTATTGATTTCTTATAAGGTGAACACCCCGAATTTATTAGGAAACCTGGTCGTATATGACGATAAAGGTCGCAAAATAAAAACATTACTTTCTGATCATTTATTGGGAGCCGAAGGAACGGTACAGTGGGATGGCACTACTGATGGTGGAAAAAAGGCGTCCATAGGTCCCCACATCATTTTCTTCACGGCGTTTGATGTCAATAAAGCTACCGTTATCGAACGTAAAAAAGTTGTTACTGTGGCAGGACAATTGTAGTCATGAATATTGCTGCGTTAGGATGGATAAGGAACAACAGAATTATGAATATGGAGTGTTGAACTGTGCCCTCGCTGAAATGTAGAGGTTGAAAGGCTGTTTTTTTAATGTATATCCGCTTGTTTACACAAGATTGATTTTGATCACTCAAAAGACTGATCCTTATACGCTCTCCACTGCAACAAGCTCACTACATCGCTTTAGGTGGGGGCGGGGTGAGGACTACTTTTCTTATAAATCAATGATTGATTTTTGTAACCTTCGCCATTCGATCATCTGATTTCCGCTCTCGTTCAGATGCAGAATTATTTTAAAATATGCTCGGGATTTTTCGAAAAAATCCTCTAAAAATTTGGAATTTCAAAATGGGGGGGGTATATTTGTAGTATTACACCTTAATAAACAGCTATTTATGAAACGTCTAAATTTAATCACCGCTCTTG
>CAYFTH010000100.1:0-11880 GCA_964346075.1 uncultured Fluviicola sp.
GTTTATTGGTATGGGTAAAGATCTTTACGATCAATCTCCACTGGCCAAAGATTATTTCGAACAAGCAAATAATATTCTTGGATTTGACATTACATCAATTATGTTTGAAGGTACAGCAGACCAACTGAAACAAACAGATGTTACGCAGCCTGCTATATTTCTGCATTCTGTGATTCTCGCTAAAGTGCTGGGCAACGACTTTCAACCAGGGATGGTAGCGGGGCACTCACTTGGTGAATTTTCTGCACTCGTTGCTAGTAATGTATTGTCTTTTGAGGATGGTCTCCGTCTTGTGGCTCAGCGAGCAAAAGCTATGCAGAAAGCCTGTGAAGCTGAACCTTCCACTATGGCAGCTATTCTAGGTTTAGGGGATGAAAAAGTAGAATCTATTTGCTCATCCATTGAAGAAATTGTTGTTCCTGCTAACTACAACTGTCCAGGACAACTCGTGATATCAGGTTCAAAAAAAGGTATTGATCTGGCCTGTGAAAAAGCAAAAGAAGCTGGTGCTAAACGCGCCTTGCCACTACCTGTAGGTGGAGCTTTTCATTCTCCACTCATGGAACCCGCAAGAGAAGAATTGGCAAAGGCAATAGAAAACACACCCTTCCAGAAGGGGAAGTGTCCCATTTATCAAAATGTCAGTGCAAAAGCCATTACAGAACCTGAGTCGATCAAGAAAAACCTCATTGCTCAATTAACTGCACCTGTAAAATGGACGCAAACAATGCAAGCTATGATCGAAGATGGTTGTGAACAAGTAATTGAAGTTGGACCCGGAAAAGTTCTGCAAGGTTTGTTTAAGAAAATTGATCGCAAATTCCCTACAGAAAGCGCGTCGATTTAAAATTTATTTATTTAATAATAGATGGAAAGAAGGTAGCATGATTTCATGCTACCTTTTTTTATGATATCGCATAAAAATTCATCAATTTGTATGGCAAATTAAACAAAAGTATCGGGAACTTTAGCATTAGTTCTCTCACCCATCAATTACTGCGATAAGTTGATGACTTAACCAGGAACTTCATCAACTAGTCGCTGATATAGTTCGAGTTCGCCAAGTAAATAAGGCGCAAAGAACACCCTATTTAAGATCTCAACGGTTTTAAAAGAAACCTCAGTGAAGGGATAAACTGCTGAATTCACATTCAATTGAACAAACCATCTGTACCCCACATTCCGTCAGATGATTCTAGAGAAGCCATAAAAAAAGGCCACCCTTACAGGGCAGCCCTTCCATTTAATAATATGTTGTCATTATCCTTTCACCACTAATTTCATTGATTTTAGGATCTGACCTTTTTCTGAAGTCAGTTGAACAAAATAAAGACCTTTATTCATTCCACTGGTATCTTCAATTTTAATGGTTTTGTTTGATGATTCAACATCCAACGACTTGACTTTTTTACCGATCTGATCGTAAATAGTAATCTTTGAATCACCCTCAAGCGCCTGGTTCAAATCAATATTGAAAGACTCTCCACTTCTGATAGCGTTAGGATAGATCTTCATGGCTACATTATTTTTAGCATGTTGATCAACGTCTGCGCCCCATTTCTGTTTAGAAGCGTTCACGTAATTAAATTTATTATTCACTTTCTTCCAAATCACTGTGAAAACGTATAAATTGTCAGCGTTCCATCCTGCATCCAACGTAATTTGGTGTGTATTTGTAAATTCATCACCTGATGAAACAGCACCATCAACGAGCACTACTCCTTCTATACTTGGTTCTGCAGAAGCTCGCATGATGCGCTTGTGAGTTGCAGTACCTGAAATACCATTTTGTTGCTCCTCAACATTATTTTCAGCGAGATAAACACCCAGGTAATATTCACCAGATGCATTTTGAAAGAATCTAGTTTTAGTATCAATATTGAGCGTGTTGTTGTTAACGGAATATGATATCCCTGCGTTAGCAACAGGAGAAGTAGCTCTCGTACTGTCAATTGCATCGATCACATTTGTCTTCGTTGCACCGGTGTAAATTCCTCCTCCAGAAGAATATTCTACTTCATTGATCGTATTCACGTAAAATACGGGCGTACTGCTGCGAGATTCGTGAAGACCATAAAAATCAAGCGCTGCTGTAGCATATAGATCACTCGAAGAACTATTATGCATTTCAAGAATGACACTTTCGCTTTCGCGTTCATCCCAAATTTCTCCGAAGAGCTCCCAACCCCACGTTCCACATGGATTACACCATGTAGCTGTTTTCTTCACCATCAATGGTGTTTGTTCTTCGGCCACATATTGAGCCATTGACATAAATGGAAAAATAGCCGATAAGACTAGATAGTAAAATTTTTTCATAACATTTTGATATTAATAATTCATTTGAAATATACAACTTATTATTATCCCCACCAAAATAGGATTAAAAATTCCACCTTTATCTTTTTGGGTAATAGAAAGTTGTCGTAAAACCAGTAAAACTATCACTATTTCGAGTAAGAACACTACGCCAATCTTTTCATATGGATGAAAGAAGGTTTAGTTGAAACTTACGACCCACTTATTGTGATGCGTAATGGTATAACCATTTCTCTCTGCAGGATGAACTTTCGGTAAATGTCTGATCAGCCTTAAAGCTTCGGCACGTTGAGCATCAGTCCCTCCACTTAACACTTTTACATCGCTGATACGTCCTTTTTGATTCACTTTACTTTTAAGAATTACCCTTCCACCATTTGGAACTTTAAGTGTTCGGGTCATATGTTGATCTATATATGTTTTGTAGGCCTTATTGCCTCCAGGGTATCGAACTTCTCGATCTGGAAAATCTACAATAGGGTATTCTCGTTGTTTATCCTTTTCTTCAAACCGATCTTCCAATGGATAGAAATAAACCTTTTGTTTACGCAAACTGTCGAATGTAATGTAAGACGGGAATAATTGGCGATTATACATGGTGTCCGCCAGAACATGTAACGTATCATGCATCCGTAAATTGACGGTTATTGTTCCATCTTGATTTGAGGATTTGTATGTTACTATATCAGTTGGATCTTGAGCATAATAGCCCTTGATTGATATTCGATGAAACGATTGATCCTCTTTAGCTGCCATCAACTGAAAAGTGGTGGATTGACTGTGTGTATAGTGAGCTACGAAGAGTAGCATAATGATTTTTAAGTAGTGCATAAGTCCAATCATAAAAGCCCCCATCTCAATAGAGAAGAGGGCTTGATATTTTGCAAAAATTTATTTGTTAAGCATCATTTTTTTCTGGTTTAGGAAGCAATACTTTACGTGAAAGTTTCCATTTTTTAGATTTTGGGTCTTGTCCAATCACCTTAAACTTCAACATATCACCTTCTTTTGCGACCTCATCCATTTTGTTGATGCGCTCATGTGCGAATTCTGAAACGTGGATCAATCCATCAGTACCTGGTAGTATTTCAACGAATACTCCGTAGGGTTGAACAGATTTAACTTTACCTTCGTACTCCACACCTTCTTCGACAGTTGGTGGGAATGCGATGTCACGCACTGCTTTATTGGCAGCGTCCATCGTTTCTTTTCCTTCAGCGAGAATTTGTACAATGCCTTCACCTGTATCTGGATCTTCATCAATGGTGATCGTTGCTCCAGTATCTTTTTGAATTTGTTGTATAATCTTTCCTCCAGGTCCGATAATACCACCAATCGCTTCGTTCGGTACGTTGAACTTTTCGACGCGGGGAGCACCTGGTTTCAATTCTTTGCGCGGTTCCGGCAAGGTTTCGGATAATTTATCCAAGATGTGGTGACGTCCTTCCTTGGCTTGTTCCAGCGCTTCAATCAGCACTTCATAAGGCAATCCGTCCACTTTGATATCCATTTGACAAGCGGTAATTCCCTCCTTCGTTCCTGTTATTTTGAAATCCATGTCACCAAGGTGGTCTTCATCGCCTAAAATATCCGAGAGAATTGCATATTTCCCTTCTTTATTCATAACCAGACCCATCGCTATTCCGGATACAGGTGCTTTGATTGGAATACCACCATCCATTAATGCCAGAGTTCCAGCACAAACAGTTGCCATAGAAGAAGAACCATTAGATTCAAGAATCTCAGACACCAGTCGTACCGTGTACGGATTATTTTCTGGAAGTACGTTCTTCAGTGCGCGGTGAGCAAGATTTCCGTGCCCCACTTCTCTTCGCGATACACCTCTTATTGGATATGCCTCTCCCGTACAAAATGGCGGGAAGTTATAATGCAGCATAAAACTTTCTGTCCCTTGGAAGGTAGCCGCATCAATCATTTGCTCCTGCAGTTTTCCTCCTAAGGTAAGCGTAGTCAGCGATTGCGTTTCTCCACGTGTAAATATGGCAGAGCCGTGCGTCATTGGCAAATAATCGACTTCTGACCAAATGGGACGAATTTCATTAAAATCACGACCATCCAAGCGAATTTTTTCCTCGAGCATGACCTCCCGAATCGCTTCTTTCATCGTATCGCGAATGTAACGACCAACAAATTCACCCACTTCTTCGAGTTCCTCATCGGTGTATTGCGACTCCATTTCCTCTTTAATGTTTTGAAAAGCCTCTGTCCGTTCAGCTTTACTAGGATTACCCTGACGCGCAATTTCTTTACATTTTTCAAAAGCGTATTCGTGCACCTGTTTGGCCACCTCTTCATCCTGATCCATGTGATGGTATTCCCGCTTGGGGTTTGCAGTTGGCACTTCAGCAGCTAAATCAAGCTGAAACTGACATTGCTTCTTAATCGCTTCGTGACCTACTTTAATCGCTTCTACAAGCTCGGCTTCCTGAATAAATTCCATTTCACCTTCTATCATAACGACGTCCTTCAACGTTCCAGCCATCATGATTTCCATATCGGCTTTCTCCAATTCAGAACGCAGTGGGTTGACAATATATTCACCGTCAATTCTAGCTACGCGAACTTCAGACATTGGTCCATTAAATGGAATATCTGATACAGCGATAGCTGCGGAGGCCGCAAAACCTGCTAAAGCATCAGGTAAATGTTCGTCGTCATACGACATTAATTGAATCATTACTTGCGTTTCCGAACGATAATCATCATTAAACAGCGGTCGCAATGCGCGATCTACTAAGCGCATTACCAGTATTTCCATATCCGTTGGTCGAGCCTCCCTTCTTAAAAAGCCTCCTGGAATTCTACCTGCTGCAGCAAATTTCTCGCGATAATCTACCGTTAACGGGAAAAAGTTCATCCCTTCTTTTGCCTCAGCTGCCGATACAACTGTAGCCAATAACATTGTGTCGCCCATTTGTAACACTACTGATCCGTCGGCCTGTTTGGCCATTTTTCCGGTTTCTACGGTAATCTCCTTACCTCCAATAGTGATGGACTTATTGATTCCTATATCCATATTTATTTATTTACTATTTAACAAAAAAGGGGAGTTTCGATTCAAATCGATGCCCCCCCTTTAAACCATTTTTTATGTTGAATTAAAAATTATCTTCTCAATCCAAGCTCTTTGACAATCGAACGATAACGTTCAATGTCTTTTTTCTTTAGATAGTCGAGCAAACTTCTACGCTTACCGACTAACAATTGAAGTGAACGTTGCGTTCCAAAATCTTTACGATTTTTCTTCAAGTGCTCCGTCAAATGACCAATCCTGTAGGTAAAAAGCGCAATTTGCCCTTCCGCTGAACCGGTGTCATTTTCTGATTTTCCATGCTTCTTGAAAATCTCTTTTTTCTTCTCTACTGATAAATACATGCCAATATTTTATAATGATTTTTATGTATGTGCCTCATTGCACGGCAGCAAAGATAGTTGAAATATTTTGTTTGACAGTATTTTGGATTCTTTTTTTGCCATAAAAATAGACTGAAGCGTTATAACCCTTAAACAACTGTCATTCAACGCCAATCCCTATGGATTTTCTGAATATTTGTTTAAGACTACGCTTATTTTTTCTATTTTTAAAAAAATTAATTTTTGTGAAGCAAATTATCACTACTACCCTATTACTCTTCTCCATGTCTTACAGCATGGCTGGTGGATTCCAAATCAATCTTCAAGGTCAACGAAGTGCGGGAATGGGACACACGGGTACTGGATTGAGGATGGGGGCATCAAGTGGTTTTTTTAACCCGGGTGCACTGGCTTTTGCCCGTACAGAAGTGCTGATAGGAATCAACCTCATTGCTTCAAAAGTTGGATATCGGGAATTAGAGCCGGGTATTTATACAGCTGAAAGCACAAGTGGTATTGGCACTCCTTTTCATGGTCACGTTGCATTAAGATTAAATGAAGACTCTCCTTTCGTATTTGGTTTTTCCGCCTATACTCCATTTGGAAGCGGCATTAGTTATAATAACCAATGGAAAGGCCAATTCTTGCTTCGGGAAATGGCATTGCGAACGATTTTCTATCAAGGAACTTTTGCCTATCAAATCAATGAAAAACTGGGGATCGGATTGGGCTATGTTTTCGGTACGGGAGATTTTAAATTGAGAAGAGGAGTGCCTTTACAACATTCCGATGGATCTTACAGTGAGGCTCATCTAAGCGGAAGTGGAACTGGCCATGGGTTCAATGTCGGAATCTTCTACGAACTTTCGGATCAAGTCAGTATGGGACTGAGTTATCGCTCAGGTGTTGAAGTAGCATTAGATGGTGGAACAGCAAAATTTGATGTACCTCCATCACTAGGTAGTAATTTCCCGACAACTCAATTTGGATCTGAAATTAATCTTCCCAGTGTCACCAATTTTGGTATTTCCATTCAACTCACTCAAAAAACACGTTTCAATTTTGACGTTAATTATATTACGTGGAGTAGTTATGACACCTTATCCTTCGATTTTGAGGATAACACAGAACAGCTTGAAGACAGCAATTCCCCTCGAAACTACACGAACGCGGCGATACTTCGAGCAGGTATCGAACACGAATTCACCAGTCAGTTCCTTTTTCGCGGTGGAGCTTACTATGATTTTACACCTGTCCAAAATGGATATTTAACACCTGAAACACCTGATATGGATAAGATCGGAGTGACAATCGGAGCGTCCTACTCCATTAAGCATTGGAATATCGACGCCTCCTTCATGTATATTTATGGTTCAGAAAGAACAGACACAAACCTGGAGACCGGTTTTTCAGGACGATGGACTTCACAGGCGTTCATCCCCGGAATTTCAGTCTCTTATAAATTTTAATTAAAACAAATAATTATGAAAAAATTCTATTTAATAGCCCTTGCTTCTTCGCTATTGTTTTCAGTAAAAGCCCAGGATTGTTCTGGTGGACGGTATGACGACGAAATGTTTAATAACTTTGATCTCACTTCCGACATTCAGTATGGATCTAATGTTTCATTCGATGACAGCGGCACCGAAAATTTATTATTGGATGTATATGAACCAACGGGTGACACTGAAACGAATCGTCCGCTATTGATTTTTATTCACGGCGGAACATTTGTTGGAGGAAGTAAAACTGGTGATGATGTCAAACCTTTAGCAGAGATGTATGCACGAAAGGGATATGTCACCTCTTCCATCGATTACAGAGTAGGAATCAATAATCTATTTACATTCTCTGGACCTAGCGAAGGAGACGCCTCTGAAGCAGTGATGCGGGCAACTCAAGATACACGTGCCGCGGTACGTTATTTCAAAAAGTCATTTGTGGAAGACGGAAATCCCCATGGCATTGATACAAATCACATCTATTTAGTCGGTAGTTCTGCAGGCGGTTTTACAGCTCTTCACCTGGCGTACCTGGACAAAACAAATGAAATCCCTTCTTTTATCAACATGAGCGACCCTAGTTTAACTGGTGGCTTAGAAGGTAATTCAGGAAATCCAGGATACAACAGTGACGTCAATGCAATAGTCAGTATTGCAGGTGCATTGGGCGATGTTGCCTGGATGGAATCGGATAATGATGAACCTGTACTGAGTTTGCATGGAGATCAAGATGAAACTGTCCCTTTCGGAACTGACATTATTTCTATCCAGGTTTTTGACATCATGGAAGTTGATGGTAGCGAAACCGTACATGCCAAAGCAGAAACGATCGGGCTTAAAAACTGCTTCAAAGCACATTATGGACAAGATCATGTTCCTCATGTCAATAACGCTGATTATACCGATACAACTGAACTTTATGTTACGCAGTGGTTATTGAGCTTTGTTTGCGGTGATGAAGAATATTGTAAATGTAACACGCCAGAAGACCCCAACGAATGTCACAAAGGAACCACTTCAGACCTCGCTGAATACGAAGATCATGAAAACACACTGCTCACCTATCCGAATCCCGCTTACAACGATTTAAATATTCACGCCAATGGTGAATTAATCGAACGTGTGGAAATTACAAACATTAATGGTCAAACTGTTTACCAGCAGTTGGTTTACGAAACCGACCACCAGCTGAACGTAAGTAAATTTAATGAAGGAATTTATTTTATTAAAGTTGTCACAGCTCAAGGAATTCAAACGAACAAAGTCGTTGTGAAATAAACAAGAGCCGTTCACTCATTACTAAAAGCTATTCATTCCGTGGATAGCTTTTTTTATGGTACGATCTTGGGTCAGATGATAAGATCAGTAATCCTGCGTCAATGGGTTAAGAACTTGAATAGAACGACAATTCAGCGGTTGTCGAAATAACAGCAGCTTGCTTTCAACTCGTTCAATGATTACTTAAAAGACTTTAGGGTTCTCGATGATAAAGCGTTACATCAACACGATATAAAGAAAGCATCCAATTCCAACAAAGAGAAAATGACAAGAATCGAATTAGCGTCTTAAGGAAATAAAACACCATTACAATCCAGGCAGTTTACATTGGGGATGTGAGTACCATAGTGACTGTTAATCGATCGAATAATTTCATTGGTCAGCAACGCATTACCTTTTTGATTGGGATATATTCCATCCAAACTCACAAACCCTCCGCTGACAAATTCAAACGTATAATCAGTGCCATTCCATACCACTCCATCTTCAATCGTTTGGAAATAAGCATGGGCATCAAACAGTGCAAAATCGTATTGAGCGGCTAGTTTTTCCAGGATATTGTTATACGATAAAATAGCTTCATCTACCTGAGAGACTTCTTCGAGCGACAAATAATATTGATCTTTAAAATAACTCCCAAGTAATCCGTACAACTCGCACTTCATGGAATCTAAAGGAACAGTTAACGTAAGCAGCTCTCCATTTTTCAACTGTCTAATCCCCTGAGGAGCTTCAGGGTCATCACAAATAAAAGCATTTTTACCTTCTTTAAACTTAATATGCCCGGCATTCGAAGATGAATATAAAGAATTGAGTCCTTCCGCCTGAGATTGGTCTAAGTCGGCACCATTATAAGCGACCAACTGAAAATAAGGAAGCTGCTTTACATCAGGAATATTTAACAAAACGCCTTTTGTACCATTCTGAGCCATCACCGACAACACCGAATCGAGGCGTTTCTCAAATACAACCGGGTCCATCAAGGTGTTATCCCTACCACCTGTTTGTGCATAAGTCAACACCTCCTCCATTCCAAACGAGCTCACAATAAATGTCGGGTCGTAATTTATCAACTCTCCTATCATGGTTGAATTCCCGGGGTCGCTTGCCATTCTGTGATAAAAGGGGTATGGGTTTCCATTGGCAAACGATACACCAAAAGAAGGATCCAGCATCCTACTGAGCGTAGCGAAAGGCACACATTGGTACTGTTCGTTTACATTTGTTGGCTTTTGATCTAAATCCAAAAAAGTAGTCGACTGATAAAGTGATTTTACAGGCCCCAAACTCTCATCACCTTCACAATCTTTAGTCATCTCTAACTTACTTTTAGATTGAAAAGTAGAGCTCCACGACTTTGGATTTATTCCAATCCCCTCCGCTTTCATCATTACTGGAGTCTCGAAAGTACCAGCACCGTACTGTTCAATCTGATCAAACAAAAGTTGGGGTATCGCTTTTTGTTGTCCCTGAGGATAAAGTGCACCGTTGTGATAACCAGCCATCATTCTTCCACCAATGGCAGCTGGGCGACTGAAATCGACCTCACCCAATCGATCGACGTCTGATTCCTTCTGGCAGGACACAATGAGAACAACAATAACAAATGTAGTAGCAAATAATTTCATATTCAATGTATTAAGCCTTAACAAATATACTGTTTTGTAATCATTCCTCCTACTACTGATCAACTTTATAGAATCAAATTCAAGTTCTTGTATTCTGCGCAGGATTTATTAACTTCGCATGCACAAAATACAGGTACACATGTTCGAAAATTTAACGGAAAAGTTTGAAAAGGCGTTTAAAGTCCTAAAAGGACAGGGACAAATCTCTGAAGTAAACGTAGCAGAAACCTTAAAAGAAGTACGTCGTGCTCTTCTCGATGCCGATGTTAACTTTAAAACCGCTAAAGAATTTACGAATACGGTTAAGGAAAAGGCACTTGGTCGCGATGTTCTCAACACAGTTTCTCCGGGTCAACTCATGATTAAAATCTGTCATGAGGAGCTTATCGAACTCATGGGAGGTGACGAAACAGAAATTGATTACCAGGGAAACCCCGGTATAGTTTTAATGGCGGGCCTTCAAGGTTCTGGTAAAACAACTTTTTCTGGTAAACTAGCGAACTTTCTGAAAGACAAAAAAGGAAAGAACCCGCTCTTAGTAGCATGTGACGTTTACCGACCTGCAGCCATTGACCAACTTCACGTTTTAGGCGAACAAATTGGCGTAGAGGTATTTTCGGACAAGGAAGAAAAAAATCCTGTAAAGATTGCAGAGAGAGCGGTTGAACATGCCAAAAGCAATGGTAACAATGTTGTTGTAATTGATACCGCGGGCCGCCTAGCCATCGATGAGCAAATGATGGATGAAATTTCATCATTAAAAACGACAATAGCGCCCACGGAAACTTTATTCGTCGTCGATTCGATGACTGGACAAGACGCAGTGAACACGGCCAAAACATTCAACGAACGTATAGATTTTGATGGAGTAATCCTCACGAAGCTGGATGGTGATACACGTGGTGGTGCTGCAATTTCTATTAAAGCCGTCGTGGACAAGCCCATCAAGTTTGTGGGTACGGGAGAAAAGATGGACGCGATCGATGTGTTCTATCCCAAGCGAATGGCCGACCGGATTCTCGGTATGGGTGATGTGGTTTCGTTGGTTGAGCGAGCGCAAGAACAGTACGACGAAAAAGAGGCACAGAAGCTCCAAAAACGCATCAAAAAGAATCAATTTGACTTCAATGATTTTCTGGGACAATTACAGCAAGTGAAAAAAATGGGGAACGTCAAAGACCTTATGGGAATGATTCCCGGAATGGGTAAAGCTATGAAGGGCGTTGAACTTGAAGATGATGCTTTTAAACACATTGAAGCTATCATTTACTCCATGAGTCCGGAAGAAAGAGAAAACCCGAAGGTCATCAATGCCAGTCGTAAAAAACGAATCGCTAAAGGTAGTGGTCAGTCGATACAAGAGGTCAATAAATTGCTCAAACAATTCAACGATACCAAAAAGATGATGAAAATGATGAGCAACAAAAAGAACATGGCGAGTATGATGAAGCAAATGAAAGGAGGTGGAATGCCAGGTATGTAGAGGGTTGAGTTGAGAGTTTTGAGTTTTGAGTATAGAGTTCAGAGTATAGAGTATAGAGTATAGAGTTCACAGTATAGAGTTTAGAGTTCTGTGCTTCTGACTTCTGCGGTTCCCTGTCCGACTAAGAGACTTCCTAATAAAGGTCTAGCTCTTCAGACGACAGGCGGGCATATTCAAAATTCTTCGGTTCGCTTTTGTGGTCTAAGTGCAGTTTAAATTGCGAAAGTCCAAATGGCAAAATCTACCTTCAAATGATCGCCTTCTAACCTCTAGACTTAACATTTAAATCAGTCCA
>CAYFTH010000101.1:0-7399 GCA_964346075.1 uncultured Fluviicola sp.
GGCTTACTTTAGCTACCGGAGGTTGAGTTCAACAGCGCATAACAAAAATGGCGAGATTTGTGCTAAATTAGGAAGTTTGTGTATTTTTATAAACGTAAAACCTTAACCGAATAATTTGCGCATTTTAAGTCGCCACTTATGTTATGCGCAAACCGTTAGCAAACATTAAATAATGAAACAATCAATCAAACTTTTATTTTTTATTTTTTTGTTGGCATGCTGGTCAATAAATTCAAATTCCCAAATAACATCCATTTATTTCAATATAGGTGATTATAGCATTAGTGATACATCTAGAGTTAAATTAGATAATTTTTACGATACCTATTTACAATCAAATTATCCTCGAGTAATTTTGAAAGGGTATTCTGACACTTTGGGTACATATCAGATGAATTTTGATATTTCCAAGTCTCGTGTAAACTCAGTTAAAACATACTTAATATCTAAAAGGTTTCCTGTTGATAATGTTAGTGTTGAATCCTATGGTGAAGAGAATGTCAAAAAAGATGAAACTTGGAGAAGTAGAAGAGTTGATTTTTTCATTGACTCAAATTTGACAGTTTATGATTATTTACCAGAATTTCAAAAGCCTAGACAGATTTTCATGATAAATAATAAAAAGGATACCACCTTATATGGTAATGAAGGAACAAAAATATTTATTCCTTCAAATTCTTTTAAAACACTAAGTGGAAAAAATGTTTATGAAATTGAGATCCAACTTGCCGAATATTATAAGGTGAGAGATATGTTGATATCAAATCTTTCTACAGTTACAGATAAAAATGAAATTCTCGAAACGAGAGGTATGATTAACTTAACCGCCAAGGCAAATGGAGAGGAATGCCAAATCGAAAAATTTTCCAAAATTTCAGTCAGTTTTCCGAATATTGAGGATCCTGAGGGATTTGAACTTTATGAGGGTCAAGAAAGTGAAGAGGGAGTAAGTTGGAAATCCGAAAATACTGTAGCCGCAACTGAATATAAAGTTGCTTTGCACCTACACGGCTTTACTGCAAATGAAATGGGGTTTAAGAATGTGTTTGCAGATCATTTAAGAGAAAATTTATATTATCCGATTAGTGCTCTTCAAAAAGGAGTTTGTGGACTTTTAAGAATTAAATTCAACATGAACTCAGAAGGTGAGATAGTTGAAATCAATTTCCAAGATAAAGGTTTGTATCCTGTGATTGATAGTTTAGTGCTTCAAACATTGAAAAAAATGCCAAAATTAACCCCTGCGTTTAAGAGTAACAGACGTAATTTGAAACATTTTTACTTGTGTGTGATAGAATTTAGATCGGATAAATGTAAAGCACGCTACAAAACACCTCCGCTCATGAACCCAACTTGGATAATTCAAAACCCAGTCCCGTCTGGCCCTGACAGCTCATATTTGGCTAATGTAAATAACATATCTGACGTTATATATACCACTACCAATTTAGGGTGGCTTAATTTAGATAAACGAATTGCGTTTTTAGGTAATAGAACAAGCGTAAAGGTCAATTACCAGCCAGCTTACAATGTTGACTTCAAAATTATTCTTAGTGATTACCGTTCCATTATACGAGCTAGTTCCGTGCATAATCATTATATATTTTCAGGATTAACAAAAAATCAAAAAGGAGTTCTTATCGGGCTGAAATATGAGAATAACAAGATATACTTAGCTAAAAAAGAAATTAATATAGATAAGATGACTATTGAAAATATAGAATTTGTTGAAGTCAGTGTTTCAGAGTTAAGAAAGGAATTAATGAATCTATGATATAACATTTGCTAACATCGGTCTAGCACTTAAGCACAATTGAACGGCGTTTCGGAAATTAATCGTAATTTTGAAGTGTTCGTATATTTAAGCAAGTGAGTGGGTCAAATCGGCTCGATTGCCAGTCCGAAAAACGTTATGAGTCATCAAACCATATCGACCATTATATCGTTATATAAATAGCTATGAAACATCTATTATTATATTTAATCCCACTATTCTTTTCATCCCTCTGCTTTGGTCAATTTTCACTCTCTACGGGAGGATACTGGATGAAGGAAAACCTATTTTATAACTTGAAATCCGAAAAGAACCAATTTTTAGAAACACGTCCATTTCATCATCCCGGTTTTACGATTCAGGGAGATTATGTAAAAAACAAACGTCGATTTTATTCAGAGATTGGAATTTTACATGCAGATTACACGATGAAGAGAATGAGTAGCTATGTTAATGGTGGTGGCTCAACGCCTTACTATAGTGATACAAGAATCTTTTCTTCAAGAATAAAAATGACTTATCTTAATGTTAAGTTTGGAGTTGGATCAGAATTCAAAAAAATAAAGAATAAGGATTCGTGGTTTTCATTCTCCTATAATTTTTACGGTCAATGGGATCTTAAAATAGGAGGTGGAGAAACAGAACATGTTATGTACAGAACCACTACTACTAACAACAATATGTCACAAACATACGTCACAACAGAGTACCCCCCTAATTATGGTGTGTTTAAGCAAGTTTCAGTTGATCCAGTCGTATTTCACATTGGACTTGATTTGAAAGGGAGATACGGTTATAAAAATTATTTTACCGAATTGATGTTTTCACTAGGTTCGATGGATACCTACAGAACAACATTTGAGACTTCTGGATATCTTTGGAATGCAACTCCAAACTATGATCAGCATTCATCCTGGTATGCAATTACGGGTATTAAGATTGGGTATGTTTTTAAAAATGATGGTGAATAGGGATTAGGTCCAACTTTTATTAAAAAGATGAATAAATATTAAGGACTCATAACATATAAGCACTAATGCAGTCCCGTAAGGCGGGAGTTCATTATGCTTTCTGCCGTGTTCTCGAGTATCGGAATTGAACGCTTCCGTGAGATCAACGAATTTCGCTAGATAAAAAATTGAACTATGGGTATTGAATAGTTTTCAGGGATGCTGACTATTTTCTTTTGATTGGTGGATAACACTTGTTTTAAACAGCATTGTTGTTGGTTTAGCATGAATATGGCAATATTGATATGTGCTTTTCCCACTTTTGACTGTTCCAAGCTTTTTAGGTGATAGTTTATCGTTTTTTGGGCATACCAGTAGCCGTCCGCCGATGTAGTAGATCATGTAAAAGTGATATGCTGATCCATCCTAAAAATCTTCATTGGATTGCAGTTTTTTACCCCAAAAGCACTATAGTCTTTGTAGTTTAAGCTTATTTTTTCCAATGCTCAAATTACTAAAAGACCTAACAAAACATCTTCTCCCTGCCTTTCATTTGAATTATATCGTTAATTTTAGCGACTTATTGTTTTCGCACATATTTTAATCATTAAGTCAAATATCAGATCAACAACTCTTTAGTATAACGTTATGACCAGAAACAGAAATCGAGAAGAGTCGCTGAGAATAGCGGCAGAAAAGGTACGCCAGAAGAAAGAAAAAGAAAAACGCGAAAACGATGAGTTTTATGAGCGAATAACCTCCGGAACACCATGGTTTTTGTTTAAAGCTGTCGTCGTCTTCTGCACAATCATGGCCTTAATCACAACAATTGAACATTTAGTTGACGGTCCTACTAAAAAACTATCGGAAAGTTCATGGGAAGTTAATAGGAATTGGGATTATACGGGCCATGTTGTGCTCAACGTAGAAGGGTATATGTTCACTCCAACCTATTTGAGTTGGTGGGATCATTTGAAAGAAAGCCTTGAAATGACTTATTCTCCCATTTTCGGGACTGGAAAGCGGTTGAATTATGACAGCACGTACAATGAAACAGAGATAAGAAGTTACGAAGAAATAAGGGAACGATCCATCTTTAATTGGTTCCCGCTTTTTCAACTATTCCTTTTAATTCCGTTGATCACCTTTATGTTTAAACGACAAACTCCGATGTTTAACTTTGCGCGTATTGCATCATTTGTATTTGTGTTTCCCGGAACGTTACTCGTCATATTTTTCACCATGTTGTAAGAATTAAAAGGGAATAATAGCATGTATAAAGTACTGTTGCGACCTTAATTCAATTGATGAAAATATTTTGTACGCTTCTACGGTCAAATTTGCACCCTTCACTGAAGAGTGGAGAGGCGTATTTTATCCGCTAATCGTTTAAGGTGTTTTTTATACAATAAGGAGGATTAACACAATCAATTTGGATGAATCCGATGACGAGCAGAACAGAAGTGTTTTGGTGTATTTTCAAAAAACGGCTCAAACCCATATTTATAAGGTTCTGATATTCATCATGATTAGTTAATGAAGACCTAATAGATCCATTGAATTAATTGAGGGCTTGAAGAATCAACAGGCGTCACCATATGATAAACAAAATCAGATTGTAGGTAACTATTTACAAAAACAGTGGCGAAGACTTGGACTTACAAGAGCGTTTTGTATATATTTAAATCAAAGATTCAAACCGAAAAGTATACATAACGGTCGCAAAAAGTGGTGGTACTTTGGATGTACTCATCATTTTAAAAGTGATCTTTGACGACTTTCTGAAACATTAAATGAGATAGAATGGGTGGAATTACGGCTAAAGAAAAATTTGAACTGGCCAACGATGGTGAGCTTCGAAACTGGCAGGGGAGAAAAGAGTGGTTTTTCAATCGGGACAATACCGACCATTACGAAGATTATTATGATGGACCATATAAAGAGCAGGAGGTTTGGCAAAAGAGAACACTGGAGGGTCTCATCAAGAAAGATAAGCGCGTCAAAACGCTATTAGAATTTGGTTGTGGAACTACTCGTTTTACGCGTTGGTGGGATGAGATCGGCATTGAGGCCACTGGTGGAGATATTTCTCCTTTTATGCTTGCTCAAGGTCGACAGCTTTTTAGTGGAGATCTGGTACTTGCTGATTCTCATTACATGCCATTCAAAGATCATACATTTGATGCACTGGCTTTTGTTACGACTTTCGAATACTACAAAAATCCGGTACAGGTAATACGTGAAGCAGTTCGCGTAGGAAAGTACGGAATCATTTTTGGTATGATGAATAGAAATACCCCCAAATTGGTGCGAAGAAAAGTTCAACAAGCTGTAGGTCGAAACAACTATTATGTGACGGCAAAATTCTATACACCTAAATCGCTCAAATCACTCGTTGCAGAAGCAATACCTGATCGCGACTACACGATTGAATGGAATGTCACCGGGCTCCCTAAATGGTTTCCCAAACAACAGTGGCACGTACCATACGGTGATTTTTTCGGTTTTCATGTCAAATTAAACGATGTCTAATGGGTGCATTTGAAGATCAAGCAGGAAAGGTAAGTGCTGAAGTCTTTAAAGCAGATCTTTTCAATCGACTGGGAGCACGACGTGGAGATATTGTGGAGGGACCTCAATTTGGTGTGGACACAAGCGTTATAGATCTGGGACATAACCGGGAACTCGCGGTATCCAGTGATCCGCTTTCTTTAATCCCCGCTCTAGGAATGAAAGTTTCAGCCTGGTTATCAGTTCATTTGCTGGTAAATGACATGTGTACAACTGGCTTTACGCCACAACACGCACAATTCGTTTTAAATTTACCTCCGAGTCTTTCGAGGGATCAATTTAATGCCTACTGGGGTGAAATTGATCAGCTTTGTGATAACCTGGACATAGCGATTACAGGTGGACATACAGGTCAAGTTCCTGGACAGGAATCCACCATATCCGGAGGTGGAACCATGTTTTTGTCAGCTCCGAAAGGCAAAATACTGACGAGTAATCATTGTCAACCCGATGATGTGATCATTGCCACGAAATCTGCAGCACTTTCCTCAAGTTCACTTTTGAGTCGAGCTTTTCCAACTAAGGTGACACAAGAATTAGGCGAAGAGATTCAACATAAAGCAGCGAACAACTTCTGGAAATTATCGGTCCTGGAGGAGAGTCAGATCGCCGTAAGATTATTGACTCCTAACAAAGACTTACACGCCATGCACGATGTTACGGAGGGTGGTGTTTTAGGAGCAGTCGACGAGATGGCACAAGCATCTGGATTTGGCTTCGATATTAATGCCGACGTTATTCCAGTCGAAGCGGAAACACAACAAATCGCTGAGTTATTCGATATTGATCCGTTATGTTCTGTTGGTGCCGGTTGTATGTTAATGGCGGTATCACCAGAATCGGTTGACTTACTAATGGAAGGACTGAATAAGAAAGGCGTTAGAGCAACATCAATTGGTTCTTTTCGCACGGATCAAAAAAGGAATGTGACTCGAAACGGAGTAACTGATGCTTTTTCGTTTGACGGAATTGATCCTTATTGGACAGCATTTTTCAAAGCGATTAAAGCAGGTTGGACATGAAAAAATTAGCAGGTGTTTATTTGGTCATTGATCCTAAAAGAGACTGGTTCGTTTTGCTTCAAAAACTGAAAGCTGCACTAAAGGGAGGTTTAAACATTGTACAGATTTGGAATCACTGGGATGATCATGTAGCAGCCCCGGCGAAAAGCGAATTTCTTGCAGAGGTGAAGGGGCTTTGTCAGAAATTTGATGTGCCTGTGCTCATGCATGAGGATTGGGAAATCGCGATGGATGCTGGTCTGGATGGTGTTCATTTCGACGAGATACCCACCGATTTTGATCGTATAGCGGGAGTTTTGAAGGGTAAAATTATCGGTATCACAGTAAGCAATGACATGGACAAGATCAAATGGGCAGATCGCCAGAAACTCGCATATATTAGTTTTTGTTCAGTCTTTCCTTCTAGTTCGGTAGATACATGTGAAATTGTCAGGCCAGAAAATATTCAAGCGGCCAGAAATCATACCGATCTTCAGATATTTCTCTCTGGAGGTATGAGTCCTGAGAATATGGGTCATCTAGAAGATCTTGATTTTGATGGGGTGGCTATCATCTCAGGGATTTTGGACGCAGATGATCCTACTCAGATTGTAGAAGATTATATTTGTGCAATACAACAAAAAAATAGGTAGCATGCAACGAAAAATTTTGGAAAAGCTGTGTTGTCCCTTTGATAAGCATGATCTGAAGATCAGTGTTTTTAATGAAGATGAGAATAAGGATATTTATGAAGGATTGCTCACTTGTTCTGAATGCGAACGTTATTATCCAATCGTTTACAGTATTCCAATTATGACACCAGATGAGTATAGAGAGCGCCAATTGGAATTGCCAAACCTACAACGATGGGGACTTATGATCGATGAAAAGAGTAATTCCTTCGTTTTAGATGAGCGTAGTAAAACCAAGCTGATCAACTAATCTCTATAAACGTATCTCACTATTATATGACAATTACATCCTCATCCAGGAAAGCATGAAGAAATATATTCAGGGACCTCTATTTTTCATCATACTTGATCGTAATTTATAGCTCATCACATAGATCAATCGCTTCAAGTAAGGACTGCCGATTCACTGAT
>CAYFTH010000101.1:7499-11621 GCA_964346075.1 uncultured Fluviicola sp.
ATACTACATTTAACTGAACGATGAATAAAATTGGATTAGCACTTGGTGGTGGAGCTGTGTTAGGAGCTGCACATATTGGTATTGTACGAGCCATTGAAGAACAGGAAGTTGATGTGGAATACGTAGCGGGCACGAGCATAGGTGCACTAGTGGGTTCATTTTATGCTTTTGGTAAAAACTGGGACGAGATAGAAGCGATCGCCACAGAATTAAAATGGATGGATATCAGTGGAGTATCTTTATCGCGCTACGGTTTACTATCCAACGATAAACTGGGGCGGTTGATTAAAAAGTATTTGGGCGATAAACAAATTGAAGATGCGAAAATTCCATTGGCTATTGTCACAACAGATATTTCAACGGGAGAGAAGGTCGTTTTGAAAAGTGGTTCAGTTGCCAGAGCTGTCATGGCCAGTATGTCCATACCGGGAATCTTTCACCCAATTGATTTAGATGGTAAAATGCTCGTGGATGGTGGTGTCGTAGAGAATATTCCAATCTCTACCGTGAGTGACCTCGGAGCCGAGTATATTATTGGTGTGGAACTCAACGCGAAACATACGTATAAAAAACCGAAACACATCCTGGATGTCTTGCTCAATAGTTTTCATTTCTTGATCAAGAATTCTGGTAAACTGCACGTTCAAAAAGCAGACTTTACCATTGAGCCAGACCTATCCTCTTTTAAAAGGTCTGATATGGGACAAATTAAAGCACTCATCAAAAAGGGATATACCGAAGGAAAGGAGAGGCTTAAGGCGCTCGAATATTAACAATCATGATTGTTTAAAGGGAGTGCAGAAAAAAAAGCAGTTTAAAATGAATAGCTACAAACATCATAGAAGGACACAACAACACTTAATAACTGATAAATCATGAAAAACGCCAGGGAATTTTACTATACGCTCGTGGACTATTTACAGTCCCATTACATCAATCTCGGGTTGACACTCCTGTTTCTTTTAGTTGGTTTTTTTATTGCCAATTTCATTAAAAGACGAGTAAGAAAGCGTTTGACGAATAAATCTCCCAATCACATCACAGCAACATTCATTTCGCAAATGATTAGTTTCATACTGAAAACAATCATTGTATTTATTACGCTTTATTTACTTGGATTAAATGCTTTTACTACTAAAATTTTAGCGGGTGCCGGGATTCTTACTTTTGTCATTGGCTTCGCGTTAAAGGATATTGGAGAAAATTTCTTAGCTGGTATTATTCTCGCTTTTAAGAGTCCATTTAAGCTCGATGATTTGATCGAGATCAATGGTCTTGTTGGTTTTGTAAAAGACATCAGCATACGCGAAACACTCATAAAAACACCTGATGGAAAAGATGTATTTTTACCCAATGGTATGATTCTTAAAAACCCGCTTCAAAATTACACGATCGACGGGTATCTCAGGTATGAATTTGAAATTGGAATTGCGTATGAAAATAATCCCACAGATGCGATAGCCCTCATTTTCGATACATTAAAGGCTATAGATGGCGTACTTCAGCAAGATAGACCGCCGAACGTTATGATCAATGAGTTGGCTCCTAATACGATAGATATTAAAGTGCAATTTTGGGTTGATACCTCGAAAATCAAGAAAAGTACGGCTCATTATAGCATTCGGTCGCAGGTTATGAATGATGTAGTATCGGCTTTACTTGCTGAAGGATATAGTTTGCCGGCTGCGATTGTTGAGTTAAAAAATTACGATTCATCTACTCCTCTGAAACATCAAGTCGATCGGGAGGAGCAATAGTGATCTGTGTTTCATAAAACGCATGTATTTGTCGTCAATGGATTATTGCTTATCTTTACTATCAAATGTTAGTCTTATGCGATTATTAATTGGATTTATCTTTGTTCCGTTGTTCTACTTCGCTCAACCAGATAATGGTCAACGGGCCATAGGTTTTACACTGGAGAACACAAAGGGGCAAGAAATTTCTTTATCTGATTATGAAGGTAAATTGATCTTGCTGGATTTCTGGGCTTCGTGGTGTGGACCCTGTAGAAAAGAGAACCCTAATGTGGCAGAGGCCTACAACAAGTACAAAGATGTTGACTTCGTCAATGGAGATGGATTAACTGTTCTCAGTGTCTCATTAGACAAGACAGCGAAGGACTGGAAAAAAGCCATTAAACAAGATGATTTGAAGTGGGAAAGTCATGTATGGGATCGTAAGAAATCAGTTATGAAAATGTATGGCGTTCGCAGTATTCCTTATTCGTTTTTAATTAATGAAGAAGGATATATTGTCGCGCAAGGTAACGAGCTAAGAGGACTCAATTTGCACATTACCATCGAAAAACACCTCAAATGAGTTGATTTAATGAGTTGAGATACCAATTACTTAAGCCATTTCAACAGCCTCTAACGTAAATTCAAAACGTTCCATTACCTGGTTCACGAGTAGTTTTTTACAAGCTGCTGTCACTTTTTCTTTTCCTTCAGACTCGTTTGATGCTTCAACATACAATTGAATATGACGACCTATTCTTATGTCTGTAATCTCAGCAAGTCCAATTGTTTTCATGCTGTGCGAAACCGCTTTACCTTGTGGGTCCAATAGAGCGTCTTGCGGCATTATGTCGATTTCAGCTTTGAATTTCATAATCTAATTTTTATTCGTTTTCAATAAATTGGATACGATTGATAGTATCAGATACAAAAGTACAATAATTGGTAAAGCCCATACATATAAAAGTGCAATAATTATTGCGGCTAAGATTAAGAAGAGGTAGCGCAATTCGTTGCCTTTCCAGCCAAAATGGGTGAATTTTAAAGAGAATAAGCGGACTTCACTAATCAATAAAACAGAAAAGACCACCACAAAAGTCATCAGTATCTGATCTTTAATAAGTGTTAAGGAGATCACAGCTTTCCAGTTATCTTGATCGAAACCATCCCAGAGTAGCAAGGCAAAAGAAGCGAAGAAAATGCTGTTGGCTGGTGTCGGCAGTCCAATAAAACCAGTGGATTGACGCTCATCAATATTGAATTTTGCTAAACGAAACATGCTAAAAAAAGGAATGAAGAGCGCTACAAAGGGCAAGAAATAATACCATCCGTAAAAATGGTTGATGTAACCTGGATGTTGGTTCCCCACCAGATCGTTGAGAAAAATACTTACCCAGTGATGCACACTGTATCCCATTGTACCTTCTAACCAAAGATCATTCAGTGCACCTCCTTGTTCTAAAATGATTTCCCAGGCGCCGGACAAAATGAGCAGCACAAAAACGATTAAGCCTGGAGCGACACCAAAAGTGACCAGGTCTGCGAGAGAATCTAATTGTTTTCCCAATTCACTAGGCTGTTTAAGCATGCGCGCCATAAAACCGTCAAAAAAGTCGAAAAGAGCGCCGATAAGAATAGCGAGAACAGCCCATTCCAATCGTCCGGAAAAAGTAAATATAATACTTAATACTCCTGAAAGAAGGTTACATCCCGTAAAAATATTGGCTACTGTGAACATATCACAAAGAAACAAAAAATAGGCAAGTTAAGCTTGCTGAATTTAATTGCTTCATAAAAAAGGACTGTTCAGTGCTTATAACCTTATGGATAATCCTCCTGAAATGACAGGGCCTCCTAATCCTAGTTCCAGCTTTAGACCTAAGTTCTCGGTGAAATAATAACGTAAGCCTGCGCAAATACGCGCTGAAACCGGGATCAACGTTTGGTTGCCAATTCCAGTATCATCTAATTCAACTCCATTTTCGTAAGCAGACCTGAAACGGTTGTTCGTTCCGGCACCAATTCCCGCGTAACCGTCAAGGTTAGGATTCGAAATATCAAAATGATAGTTGAATCGGACGTGAATGCGCAAACGCTTCATGTTTTGCTCATATTTGTCCGTTTGAACTTGGTATTCGTTTGTGTTGCCGTTATAAATACTGTCTGTTTCAGTATAAGTAATACTATTTGAATTATAGATGAGATCTAGGCCTAAACCTATTTGTTCACCGACTAAGTATTCTAAACGTAAACCGGCTGGTCCGATACCTCCTGTTTCAATGTTAGTAGCATTGTCTGCAGAATTTTCAACGACTTTTAAAAATGCTTTTCCAAAATTTGGTTCTCCATAATAAGGATCGATAATAAAGTTGCCTTCGCGTGC
>CAYFTH010000102.1:0-11506 GCA_964346075.1 uncultured Fluviicola sp.
AACCAAGCGATTTATATTCATGTCTGAGAACATTATAGTCGAAACCCACATTATGCGCTACAAAAATTGCATCACCCATAAATTCCAGGATTTCTTTTGCTATTTCAAAAAATCGGGGCGCATTTTTAACCATCTCATCATTGATCCCCGTTAAGCGCGTTATAAATGGGGGGATAGGGCGCTCTGGATTGAGAAGTGTGCTGTATTCATCAATAATCTCGGCACCATCAGTTAAAAAAATGGCGATCTCAGTAATTTTGGTGTTTTTCAAACTACCTCCAGTCGTTTCCAGGTCTATAACCGCATAATGCATACGCAAAGATACTACTTTTCGTTCTCAGCCAAAAAAAGAAGGAGCCGAAAAACAAACGTTAGTAACACATGCAACGGATTGGGGAAATTTCCTTCTGCACTGTTTTTACACGTTTGTTTTGGCAGTATGTGTTGGTCCTTAAAGAGCGATTTTAACCAAACAGAACTGAGCCAGGTTATACATTAAAAATTTTCTTGTACAGATTCGCGTTCGCCTTTTTCTTTATTCATCAACCACGAATGAATGATGATAGTAAAAATGAAAATAGCATAGCAGATTTTATCAAAAAAGGAAATGTCTTGTACTAAATATTGAAAGCCAAGGTTCCAGAACATGTAGCCAAAATGAACAGCAAGACCGAAAAATATAAAAAAGGGATAACTGCGCTTTTTGCGATACATCAGTACCAGGCCAATAAAAATTAAACCCCAAATGAAATTGTTGATGAAATAAAAGTGGCGCAGTGCCTCTAAGAATTCTGGACCGCTGAAACCGTGACTTACACCGTTTTCGCGTATAATATCCTGGACAGAAAATCCTTTATTCTTCTCGATAATATCGGATGAAAGCAATACAAAATAACTGATGGCATTCCATAAGGTCAGTAATACCCAAATGAAAAGTGAAAGGGTAAATGTGATACGTGTAAACCCATCAGGCCTTTGACGACCGAATAAAAAATATTTAATTCTGATCATTAAAGGAAGGGCGTCTTCTGGAGATAGCCGATTTATTTTATCCTTGTCAATTTTCATTATTTATAAAATATATAGGCAATAACTATTGCAGCGATGATGCCTGCCAGATCAGCTAATAAACCATATCCTGCTGCATAACGTGTTCTTTTAATACCAACAGAACCGAAGTAAACGGCGAGCACATAAAATGTTGTTTCTGTAGAACCCTGAAAAGTAGCAGTAAGTTTTCCTATGAACGAATCAACCCCATATGTTTCAAAAGCCTGGATCATCATCCCTCGAGAAGCACCACCACTAAAAGGCTTCATAAATGCCGTAGGAAGAGCTTCGATAAAATCCAATGTGGTTACTCCCACCTGTATGAGTACATATTTCAGTCCTTCAAATAGTAACTCCAATGCCCCGCATGCTTTGAATACGCCGATGGCGACCAATATTGCCACCAGGTAGGGCACGATTTTAATGGCTACGTCAAAACCGCCCTTTGCTCCTTCGATAAAAGCTTCATAAACGTTGATTTTCTTGCGGACACCAAGCAGGATAAATGCGATGACGACCAGAAAGAGCAATAAATTTCCACCGACATTAGAAACGACTTCCACTTGTTCAGGTTGGTAGATTAAAAAAATAAGGAGTCCAACAATAAGTGCCGTTGCGATTCCCAGATAAGACAGAACGGTTTTATTGAGTAGATTAATTTTTTGTTTGAGTGCTACTGCGATTAAACCTACCATGGATGCAAAATAGGTAGAAAATAGTATGGGTAAAAAAACTTCTGAAGGCGATGATGAGCCATAAGAAGCACGATAAGCGAGAATGGAAACGGGGATAACAGTCAACCCTGAAGTGTTGAGCACCAAAAACATGATTTGTGCGTCGGAAGCTTCTTTTTTATTGGGGTTTAATTCTTGCAGTTGCCCCATTGCTTTTAATCCCAGAGGAGTAGCGGCATTGTCCAACCCGAGCATATTTGCACTAAAATTCATCATCATTGAACCCACGGCTGGATGATCGCGTGGCACGCCAGGGAATAATTTGCCGAATAAAGGAGACACCCAGCGCGTAAGTATGCTTACGGCACCACCTTTTTCACCGATCTGCATGAGTCCCATCCAAAGACACAGCGCTCCAGTCAAGAATAGTGCAATTTCAAAGGCGAGCTTAGCACTCTCGAACAGGGCCGTGACCATCTCTTTAAAGACCATCGTGTCTCCAAAAATGATCAACTTGAATCCACCCACGAGGAGTGAAGATACAAAAAGACCAATCCATAATCGATTCAATAACATAGCTGTGCTAATTTCTAAATTTTTAAGCTAACGATCACAGCTTTTGCTGGGAGATATTCACAAAGTTTTCAATAATTACATTTCCGTGATTTCCCGAATGTTCGGGAAGAAATTGAACACCGAATATGGGACGATCGCGATGTCCCATCGCTTCATTTATGCTGATATCTGAACTCGCAAGTAATTCAAAGGTGGCAGGGATGGACACGGTACCACTGTGTTCTTTAATCATGGTGATATCTAATGGTAATTTTTGAAATAAAGGGTGATCATCTGAAATAAGACCTATCTCAATGGCATCATTAAAGTAAGGTGCATAAACACTTTGGCCATCAAAAAGGAGGCTGATAAGATGATGCCCGGTACCGATTCCTAAAATGGGTTTGTCTTGATCCAGGAGTATTTTCAATTCCTTTAAATAATTATTCACGTCAATTTCATTCACCACCAGGGCCGAAGTTGAAATGATGTATCCCTCAATATTGTGTTCTTCCCAAGCTGTTTTTTGAATATCGTAAACAGCAACAACAAAACAGTCGTCATAATAGTCTACCGTTCTCACGAGCTGATCAATTCTTCGGTCTCCACAGTCGATAATAGCAATCATGGCATGTCAGGTACTTGAAGTGTATGTAATGTCAAATGCATTTGATTGTTACGACAGGAAATTTTTCGTGTCTGTACCTTTAAGTCACGCCATTGCTCTTTCCTGTTATCTGCATAATGAAGGGAAACTATAGTGTCTTGTTTTTCTTTACTGACTTTGAGACTGTAATATCCTTTCTCGCCACGCTCAGAACCCAGATGAATTAATTGTTGACGACGAAAAGTACCGTTGTGATAAAAGGTAAACACTTCTTTTCTTTCGTGTAATTGAGGAGCTAAATCTTGACGTTGATTAATCTGCGAATGCACTACCCAGGATTTAGCACTATTGGCATGTAAAAGCGATGAAGGCAGAACTGGCCGTAAATTTCCTTCATAAATACAACTCATCATGATGATGATCAACGCTATGGTGGTAACAAATTTCAAAAGATCAGCTCCTTTTCCTTAATTCGTCGCTTTATTGCTCGACTGGCAGCCTTTTTCAGTGTATCTGATTGAAAGGGACCCCGTAAATCTCCGATCGCTTCTTTAAATTGATACTTACCATCTTCATAGCGGAGAATGACGTCATAACGATCAAAATTATTATTTCCCAGATCATCAATAATACCTACGACAAGGTCATCTATGTTATTAGGTCTTGTGTGCTGTTCGATCAAGTAGCCATTGATACCATTGACTAATATTAACTCTCCCTTTTCTCGAGTAAAAATCAGTAAGCGCCGGTATGGATAATCATTGACTCCAGCATGTACCTGAAGCATGAAAGCATTGTCCAGATTTCTCTTACGATTCCACTCGAAAAACCTAAAAAAACGAGAACTACATGGAACCGTATTATCAGATGTCGTATCTGAATAATTGGGGTTACAAATATGCGTCTCAATCAGCAATTCGTACTTGAGCTTGTCATCAAACCCCGTATTACTAAATTCAGCAGGAGCTTCAAGGGTATCGGAAATGAATTGATCTTCATCCTGCCCATTTTCATTATTACTTTCTGACTCGCAAGAACAAAAGAGAATGATGCTGAATAACATGATAAGAGCGTACCGCATTATAACTTTATAACTTTTCTATTGTTCCTCCTAATCGTGTTTTTTTATCTACTGTCGGATCACCTTTATAACTGATAGTTCCACCTGTTGTAACCTTCGCATCCAATTCTTCTTGTGGAAAACAAATAACTTCACCACCCATCGTAACAGAAGCATTGACTTTTTTAGCTTTGAGTTGAGCAGCACCAATAGTTCCACCAGTTCGTATAGAAGCATCGAGTAGTTCTGTCTTTCCCGTAACACGTATTGATCCACCTTTCGTTATGCTTGTTTTGACAAACGGTGAGTCGATATTACTTGCTTTTATTTTACCCCCAGAATCCACAATCAGCTCGATGGGTTGGTGGTCAAAAGAAAATGATTGATCAAAACGCAATTCACAACCTTGTCGTGCTTCGACATGTTGAATCTTTGGAACTCGGAGAATCATAAGGAGGTCCTGATCATCTATTAAGCTTCCACTGAATTTCACCTTCAACTCTTCATCGTTGTATTTCATGGAAAGGTCTGAGAAATCCAATTCACTGTTGTGAAGCGTGAGCTCCAATTCTTTGGAATCAGATTGATGAACTTCGACAGTATATCGTCCATAGAATGCGATACGTTCAAAATTTCCAAGGTCATACGTTTTACTTTGTTGACCACTTACAAGCAGCGGAGCAGAAAGAAGCACTAGACCAATAAGTATAATTTTATTAATGTTCATGTAGTTAATCTTTAAATACGTAAGTACTCTGTTGAACTGCTTTCTCCAAGGCAGTTTCATTGATCTTGGTAGCAATGTTGTGCTCGATAAACCAGGCGATCATCTTTTCGGTGGGCATATTACCGACGAGGTCATCTTTGGCCATGGGACAACCACCAAATCCTTTTATAGCACTGTCAAATCTTCGACAACCTGAATCGTGTGCGGCTTTTACCTTTTCCGCGTATGTATCTGGAGTCGTGTGTAAGTGTGCTCCAATTTCAACATGGGGCAATTCAGGAATCAAAGCGTTGAACAGACTCGTGATTACGCCAGGTTCGGCAACACCTACAGTGTCTGACAGCGCAATAGTTTGGATGCCCAATCGATCTACCAGCTTATTGGTCCAGTCAATCACAACTTCAGGACCCCATGGATCACCATAAGGATTGCCGAACCCCATTGAAAGGTAGACAACTACGGATTTACCCGATTTTACAGCCAAATCATTGATTTTTTCCAATCGACTCAAACTATCTTCTATGGAAGCATTTGTATTGCGTTGTTGAAAAGTTTCAGATATTGAAAAAGGATAGCCGAGACAATCAATCTCTTCAAACTCACAAGCATCTTTTGCACCACGCTCATTAGCGACGATGGCGAGCAATTTTGAATGAGATTTCGAGACATCAAGTTTATCCAGAACTTTCGCCGTATCTCTAAGTTGAGGTATGGCCTTTGGAGAGACAAAACTTCCAAAGTCAATGGTATCAAACCCCACTTTTAAGAGTTCATTGATGTAATCAATTTTAGTCGTTGTCGGAATAAAGGTTTCTATTCCTTGCATCGCATCTCGCGGACATTCTATAATTTTCAAATCTTTCATGCTACTAATATAAAAAAAGCACTACTTCTTGAGTAGTTCTTCATTGATTTTTCTTATTAATTCGGGACCTTCATAGACAAAACCAGTGTAAAGTTGAACCAATTCGGCGCCTGCTTCTAATTTTTCCAGCGCATCCTGGGGACTGTGAATTCCACCTACACCGATAATAGGAATTTGGCCTTCTGAATGACTGTGTAAATACCTGATCACTTCTGTTGCTTTTTTGCGTAACGGTTTTCCTGAAAGTCCGCCCGGACCAAAATCTTTAGGATTTTCAACCGTTAAATTAGAACGGTCAATGGTGGTGTTGGTCGCTATAATCCCAGCGGTATCTGTCGACAGGACGATATCTATGACATCGTCGAGTTGATCGTTGGTCAAATCTGGTGCGATCTTTAATAAAATAGGGCGTTGTTGTTCTTGCTTCTGATTTTTATTATTCAGAGCGGTCAATAACGCTGTTAGCGGTTCTTTATCTTGAAGTGCTCTTAAATTGGGTGTATTGGGTGAGCTCACATTCACGACGAAATAATCGACATAGGGATGGAGGGCGTCGAACGATTTAAGGTAGTCGTCCGAGGCCTGCTCATTGGGGGTGGTTTTATTCTTGCCAATATTCCCCCCAATCAAAAGGTCTGTATTTTTCTTTTTCAGGCGTTGAACCATCTCTTGAACACCGTGGTTATTGAAACCCATTCGGTTAATCAGAGCTTCGTCTTTTTTGAGTCTAAATAAGCGTTTTTTTGGATTCCCTGGTTGTGGCTCAGGAGTTACAGTACCCACTTCAATAAAGCCAAAACCGCAATGACCAAGCTCATGGTATAAAGAAGCGTTTTTGTCAAAACCTGCAGCGAGTCCAACGGGATTCTTAAATGTTAACCCAAAAACGTTTCGGTGCAGCTTTTCATTTTCCAGCACATACTTTTTCTTCCAAACTGATTTGACGCCAGGGATTTTTAGCCAAAAACGGATGAACTTAAAAGTGAAATTATGAACCTTCTCGGGATCAAACAAAAAGAGGATTTGCTTCAAAACGTTGTACATGACGGTTTACTTTGAAGCAAAAATAGTATAAGATTTGGTAGCACACGGTCGAAAATAACGATAAGGTATCAAACTTTATGAACAAAAGTGTGCACGAACATCATTGAAACGAACACCACAGGAGACCGAAAATTACTATCAAGATGCGGGCTCGAGAAGTAAATTAATAAAGACTATATCTAGAATTTCGTACGACCTTTCCACTTGATGCGCGAACCTCTGCGTTTAGGATAAGTGATATTTCGGGTAAGGACAATGTTCGCGAATAAGTAAGCATCATTGTCTTCGGGATTTCCACGCTGTTGGCCTTCTGTAAACCAACTGTGGTTTTCGATTGCTGGATTGGCTGCATAAACAGCTTCTTGACCGACTTGAGAAGCAAGGACATCCGGACTGTAATAATCGGTTGAAACATCATCAATATAATCTGTAAAAGTCTTATTGAAAGAGAACTCCATACCAATTCGCCAAAAATTACCCATACCAAGTTTAAAACCTACCCCGAAAGGAATTGCCAGATTAAATTTTCCGTATTCACTAGGTCCACCTGGTAATCCTTGTCCTTCCGTACGAAGTGGTCTCAAGTTCGTCCAGTCTCCGTCAATTTTCGTTTGTGGATTGAAATAAAAGCCACTGATACCTGTGAAAAGATAAAGTAAATCGGATTTTGGTCGTTTACCTTTTAATCCACTGATTTTGTAGCGAGCACCGACGCGCTCGTTGGCAAGAATAATACATTCGATACGCTGAGATAGCTCAATAATAGGAGAACGGAAAGAGAGGTTGCGACTCCGCCGAATAATTTCATCTGTATTGGCATCATCACCGTTGACCATTCCAGCGTAGAGCTGTGTACTCGTCGCCCACATGGGGTGGAAACGGAAGCGGTAACCGACACCAATTCCCGCACGTGTTGCAGGCCAATCTAAATCAATAATCGATTTTTGGGTTCCAACTTTATCTAACCCACCGAGGTCTCCCAAAAACTGAGTACCACCTACGACGAAAAACAGTTCATGCTTGTTCATGGACCAATTCTTCGACGAATTAAAATTCGATGAAAATTGTCCATAGCAGAGACTGAACGAAAGGACAGCAACACTAAACGTTAGTAATTTCCACATAATCTGTTTTATCAAACATCCTTATTCTTAACAGCGCAAATGTATAAAGGTTGTCTGAATTTAGCAAAGTTTTAAGCTATTATGATTCAATAATTTAATGTTAATAACATTCTGTTTATATCAAGACAACTAGAGATTGTTGTATTTTCCATGGGTTTTTATAACCCAATTATGGCGTTCAAATGTAGTAGATTGTGAATGGTCATTTAGTATTTTGTTAAGACTTTTTGATCGTTGCTTGCGAAAAACAGATAATTCTGAATAGCCTCCAATCGATTCGTGAATTGCTTGATTCAAGCTTCCCTCGTGCGGTGCATAGAGTGGAGTAGTGGAAGCATTGTGTATGATGAGTTCTATTTTATATTTTCGATTTTCAAGCACAACCAGTGTCTGTTTATCGGAAGCATTTTGAAGGTAGATTTTCCCGCCATTGTGCGAACTGAATGTGATGATATTGTTATTCAAGCGCAAGAAACCAACGTTTACTGCGGGTTGAATTGGACCCCATTTGGGTTTACCCTTTGCAAATTGAACCGATAGGTTGCCTGATGTGAAGGCATGTGCATGTCCCCAGTAATAACTCGATGGGAAAGAGGTGCCCCAGTTTTTATCAATGTATCCATCGGCCCGGTGGAAGTGAATTTTTTTATCTCCCATACGGCAATCACCAGTCGCATAGAGATGGGAGGCAATGATATCGTGTTTGCATTCTACGCCTGGGACGTATGCCAAAGGTCCCATGATACTCGGATTGATCATTGTTCGTTTCCAGGATGAAACGGTACTAAATGTCAGATCGACGGAACAGTCTTTTTCGCTGATGTAAATACCATAAGCGCTAAAATGATTATTTCCCAGTTGAAAAGAAACATCTGTTTGACTGGCGATGAGGGCAGAGAGCGGATACTTATAAAGCTGAGGTGTGGCACTCTTATGATGGGCTACTTGTAAAAAAGAAAACGCTTCACCTTTTCGTTTACAGATACCAACGATGAATACTGTTACCTGACCCTGAGGATCACTTATTTTGTAATAATATCCCTCAAATGCCTCGGATTGGTTTTTTAACCACTTCCTGGGTTGTTTATGTAGTAAGTGAAAAGCCTGACGAAACGGTTTCATATTTACATGAAACCACGAATAATAAGTTTTGTTTAAAGAGGTAAGCGATTTCTGAAAACAGAAAAGAACACCCTTTTAGCTATAACTGAATATACTCCAATTTCAGAATAAGTCCAGACTCGTAGCAAATATTGAATACACGAGATCGAAAATGATTAAATCTGCAATTCATTGAGGTTAGCATAGACTCCGTCTTTGAGTTGCATGAGTGCTTCATGAGTTCCTTTTTCAACGATTTTACCGTGCTGCAGCACTAAAATATTATCCGCTTTGCGAATGGTGGATAATCGGTGGGCAATAATAAATGAGGTGCGATTTTCCATCAGTCGATCCAATGCGTCCTGTACTAATTTTTCTGATTCCGTATCAAGTGCAGAAGTGGCCTCATCGAGAATAAGGATTGTCGGATCTTTGAGAATTGCTCTGGCAATGGCGATGCGTTGCTTTTGTCCTCCTGAGAGTTGAATTCCTCGATCTCCGACCTCCGTATCCATTTTTTCAGGAAACGATTGAATAAAATCATAGGCATTCGCCTTTTTAGCGGCTTCAATAACAGCTTCTTCATCAGCATTAGGGTCTCCAAACAAGATGTTTTCGCGAATCGATCCACTGAATAAAATAACATCCTGGGGCACAAAAGCCATAGATTGACGCAAGTGTTCAATATCAATTTTCTCTACAGCATTACCGTCGATCGTATAGCTACCGGACGAAATAGAATAAAAACGCTGTAAAATGGCTGCGATTGTAGATTTACCAGCTCCTGAAGCCCCGACCAGGGCGATTTTTTCACCTTCGTTCACCGAGAAGGAAAGGTTGTCCAGCACCTTGATATTCGGACGCTGTGGGTAATGAAAAGAGACATTGTTGAACGTAACGGCTCCTTTTATCTGAGGACGTTCATCCCCCTTGTAAAGGTCTTGTTCTGTTTCTTGTTTGATAATTTCCATGAGGTGTTCCGTCGCACCGATCGCTTTTTGAATGGAAGCATATAAGTCTGGAATTGAACCAATGCTGGCTCCCATAAAAACAGTGAACAATACAAATGAAAAGAAATCTTTGCGTTCCAGGGTGGCATCAGGTCCTATTGTCATGTGAAGTCCCTGCCAAATGATAAATACGATAGCGCCGAACAGACACATAATGATAAAAGAGACGAAAAGTCCACGCCAATTACCACTTTTTATGTTAAGTTGACGAATACTTTCGATGGCTTTGCGGTAGTTACGAATCACCAATTGTTCGTTAGTAAATGTCTTAACGTTGGTGATACCGGTGAGATTTTCTTCGATAATTGTATTCGAGTCGGCGGATTGTGTTTGTGCTTTCTTACTCAACTTTCTGATGTAACGTCCAAATAGAACAGCGACTAATGCCATAACGGGAACAGTAGCGAGCATAATGAGAGCTAAACGCCACGACACTATTGTTATAAAAACGATAGATCCAATGATGATGATAATTTGACGGAAAAATTCCGCAATGGTCGTTCGCAACGTATCTTGAATAAGTGTGATATCAGATGCAATACGACTGGTCAGTTCTCCCACTTTATTGCGGTTAAAAAAGTCCATCGGCATGTAAATCAGACGGTCAAATGCATCTTTCCGGATATCGCGCATGGTGCTCTCGGTTACTTTTGTAAAAATCACGATACGGAAAAAAGAAAATATACTTTGCATTATAAATAAGGCAAGCAATAGCAGTGCTACACTATTAATATTGTTAAAATCGATATTCTCCACCCAGCTTTGGTCGGTTGAGGCTGCTGGTGAGGCAGGAGTAGAAGATCCTCCACCCAGCAATTGACCCAATAGATAAGGGAAGAATAACCCTGCAGAAGAAGAGAGTACTAAAAATATCCAACCTACAAAAAATAAAGGTCGATACGGTTTTAAGTAGGTAAAAATCCGTTTAGCTTTTTGAACCGAATCCCTGGAGAGTTGAACTTTTTCTTTCTTCTTTTTTTTTGGTTTAAACATGTGCTGTTGTTCGTGAAGTGAGGCGCAAATTTAATGGAACTTGACAGGAAATGGATGAAAAAATCAATAATTTTACGGATTGGTTTTGGATACTACAAAAAAAAACTATCTTTGCAATTCTTCAATAATTGAGCAACAAGAAAAAGTAAGTATACGTTATGAAAAGAACATTTCAACCCTCGCAGCGTAAAAGAAGAAATAAGCACGGATTCAGAAGCCGGATGGCTACGAAAAACGGGCGCAAAGTTTTAGCTGCACGACGCAAAAAAGGAAGAAAGAAATTATCCGTTTCTAGCGAAAGACTCGCGAAGCGATAGTTATTATTGCGATAGATATCAGGAGTCCGTTCCCTTCGTGGGTAACGGGCTTTTTTTAGTTGTTCCCTTCTGAACTGCCAATAGCGACATTAATCACCGTTTGAATTTGTAGTGAATTTTTAATTGTGCAGACCGATTATTGTGTTGCTTTGCGCTCTATCTTCCTAATGACAATACAGTAACATCTGAATCAGTTACGAAAGAAGCAAAGTTGGTTTTTCGAGCCCGTACATCCTTAAATGGACCCTCAGTTTTTGGGACCGATCCTTTTTGAGGTTGTATGTTGATTCAAGGTACGAGACCCATTTGTGGTATTTTATGAATGTGAATTATGAATGTGAAAAAAGTTTTGCTCTTTTTTGCGCGCAGACTTGAAAAT
>CAYFTH010000103.1:0-11441 GCA_964346075.1 uncultured Fluviicola sp.
AATTTATTGTGGGGAATGCGTTTTTTGGGGTAAACAAGCGGATAAGCATATAACTAAATGCTTAAAATTCATCAATACTTTCTGATTACGTGGCTTGTTTCCTTTTTTGCGATTTCGCTGCATCAAGATCTACTCATCTACAAGTGGCTGAAGCCACTATCATATAGACTATGCTTCCATCAGCGAGGGATAAATCCTTTACGATGCAATCGCTGAAACTACATACATTACTCCCTTGGCATCCAATCATTAAATCTTTATCCATTAAAATAACAGAAGTACCACTAGACCTTTCACAACCTATTAAAAAGCAACATTTTACTATAGCTGTTTTAATTGAGGAAAGTTACGGAGAGATATTAGGGGAAATTTTGTAAATAGTAACATATCTTTTTTAAGAATATGTTTGCAAAAGTTCGGTGCACAAGGCAAAATTGAACTTTTACTCATTGCGCTTTAAGCGTTCACCTTTCAATCGTTCTTTTTTTATGCCTTGTGAATAGTCTATTTTTAAATATTTATATTTGCACCAACACCAAAAAATTAGATCTATGAAAAAAATTTACAAATCTTGCTCAGTACTTTTTATGAGCTTATCGAGCTTTTTTATCCAGGCACAATGTGATGTCACTATAAGTCCTTCACAGCCTGAAATTTGTGTTGGAGACACCGCACAATTATCTGCTCAAGCTTCTATAGGAAGCGAATTGCAAACAACTTTTGCTTCTGGTAATGCACAGAACGGAAATATGTTTGATTTGGTAGCTACGGATGATATTGTTATTGACTCTTTTGATGTTCACCTCGAGCAGGATACGGATATAGAAATCTATTACAAATCGGGTTCTTATGTTGGATCTGAGGGGAATGCAGGAGCCTGGACTTTGGCTGGTACAGCAACAAATGTAACGGCTGCCGGAAATGGTGTACCAACTACTGTTCCGATTAATGTCAACCTCCCTATGAATAACGGTGATACCTATGCATTTTATATCACCGCAACGAATGTATCGTTGGAATATACCAATGGTACGACGGTCGGTTCATTGCACAGTTCTACACCTCACCTTGAGTTCTATGAGGGTATAGGCGTTGGATATGCTTTTGGTAATACCTATTCTCCGCGCGTCTGGAACGGAAATATTCACTATTCGACGATTGACACTCCTGATTATATATGGAGTACGGCTGAAACAACTCCGAATATCGAGGTGTCTCCTAACGATACAACAACCTATACCGTGAATGTAACGTATAGCAATTCTGGCTGCACAGTATCGGAATCTGTTGATGTTATTGTCAATCCATTACCGGTTGTCGATGCAAATGCGACGGAAGAGCAATTGTGTGTTGGAGATTCATCGATATTGACGGGTAGTGGAGCGGATACTTACGCTTGGGATAATGGTCTGACAGATGGCGACACTATCGTGCCTTCAGCTACTTCTTCTTATATTGTAGTTGGTACTGATACCAATGGTTGTATGGATGCTGATACGATAGCAATCGAAGTGAATGATTTGCCTAACGTAGTGGCCAATGCATCTGAAACGGAAGTTTGTGAAGATGAAACGGTTTTATTGTTTGGTTCGGGAGCATCGAACTACACCTGGTCCAATAATGTGACGGATAGTGTATCGTACCAAATAACAGCTACTGATACTTTTTACGTTACGGGAACTGATACTAATGGATGTCAGGCGATGGACAGTGTTGTCATCGAAATGGTGAATTGTGCCGGATTAAAGAGTTACCAAAAGAACCATATTAGTATCTATCCAAACCCTGCGCGTGATGCATTTACCTTCCAAACTGATCAGCCAGGAGGAAATTTAAAAATCGTAGACACACATGGTAAAGTAATTGCTGAAAGTGAAATGCTTAAAAATGAGCATTTAATAGAAACAGCAGGTTGGAATAATGGCATTTACATATTAGTTTATGAAGTCAACAACAACGTTACGCATACTAAAGTGAAGGTGATGAAATAAAAGATCACTTTAATTATCCGAATTACAAGAGCGAATGAAGGTGGATGACAAATGGTGCATTTATCCTTTGTTCGCTTTTTTTGTAGCATCAAAATCAAGTATTAGAGGGTGACGCATTCATGAAAGATTCCCTGTTTCGTTATAACACGAACCTGATAAACACCAGGAGGCCAACTTCGCGTAGTAATTGGCTGCAAATTATTGGAGGTATGTACGAGCTGACCAAGACTATTATTGATATAGACTGAAACGGATGGATCTTGATGTTGAATAATGATTTGTTGGAGTTCTTTATCAATACGTACATTCAGCGTTTCACTTTTTTCTATAGATGAAGCTAAAAGAGAACAATTTACCCTGTTGCTTGATTCAGTAGTTAAGTTCCCTGCGTCAATGTTCCAGTCTTCCCATTGTCCGCCCTGAATATTTTCCCAGGTTATTAAATCGAATCGCTGATTTCCATTGGATGTTCCTGCAATTTTGCAAGCCTGAATAGCTCTTTTATCTGGAGACCATTGCAATGGATTTCCTGCAGAGATGGTGTTCGGTGGAATAAGCTCACAATTGACACGTAAAAACCAGGCGTAATCCTCATAGGTCGGGTGATCACCAAATATGCGGGCTACTCCCGTTTCATCAATACAAATAGCAACAAATTCTTCCGCTGCTATTCCATATTGCATCGTATCATTTTCAATCAGTAAATGAGCTAAAAAAACGGCATGTCTTCCTTTCCTGTCAGGATTATCATAATGCGTATCAGTGATCGTGTTTTCTAAATAAGGAACTTTGAGAAATTGAGAGTTGATAGTGATAGCTGGATGTGTTGGATCGCTTAAAGCTGTAGCAGAGGAGATGGTACCATTGGACGCACTAAAGTATTGTTCACTGAGAACGGCCATCCCGGCGCTTGTCCCGCCTATTGGCCTCTTTTTAATATTCACATGTGCATTAATTCGATTAGCTACAGGTGTACTTTTCCAGTAATTTTCATAGATAGATTGATCTCCACCAGCAATCCAAATCGCTTCTGCAGCCTCAATTCTGCTCAAAATAAATGGATTCGTCGATGCTGCTGAAGATTGAAAAATAATGGTTTCTACAGACTGTATATTACTGTTAAGCTGGTTGTAAAAGTAATCGTTGTACGCATCTGTACCACTTGCGCGAAGAACCAATACATTTCCTCCGTCCGCTCGGTTCAGGAACCATTCTGAACCCGCATCGTTTTCCGTAGCACCTCCCATCATACATACGCCGAATGATGGTGAACTATCGTATGACGAAGTATCACCGAGGTAGGAATAATCGTAATTCTGGGCCCAACAAAAGCCGGAAGCGTATGCTAAAAATAAGAAAAATACGAATTTGTTCATCTTTATAAATTACCACTGATTGATAACGAATTTAAAACAATTTACGTATTCCGTCAATTAATATAGTGATCAAATCGGCTGATCTGTATTCCCTGAACGTTTATTTTTTATATTTGCAATGATGGAGCAATCTGTTGAAATATCTATGGTTATCCCGTTGTTCAATGAAGAAGAATCGTTGACTGAACTCCATAAGTGGATAAAGTCTGTCATGCAAGAGCATGGCTTTACTTACGAAATTATTTTTATTGACGATGGCAGTAAAGATGATTCATGGTCTATCGTGGAAGAACTTCGAGAGAAAGACGCTTGCGTTCGGGGCATAAAATTTCAACGGAATTATGGGAAATCTGCTGCCTTGCAAAAAGGTTTTGAAGCGGTGCGAGGGGAGTATGTCGTAACGCTGGATGCTGACCTGCAAGATTCTCCCGAAGAAATTCCGGGGATGATACAAATGATAAAAGAGCATGATTACGACCTCGTATCTGGTTGGAAAAAGAAGCGCTTTGATCCAATTTCTAAAACGATCCCAACCAAACTTTACAATTGGACTGCTCGTAAACTGACGGGTATTTATCTGCACGACTTTAATTGTGGTTTGAAGGCTTACAAGACAGCAGTGGTTAAGAGTATTGAGCTGTATGGAGATATGCATCGTTACATACCGCCACTTGCAAAGTATGCAGGGTTTAATCGCATTGGTGAAAAAGTGGTGCAGCATCAGGCACGAAAATACGGAGTGACCAAATTTGGACTAAATCGCTTTGTTCATGGACCGCTCGATTTATTGTCTGTCGTTTTCATGGGGCGATTTGGAAAAAAGCCGATGCATTTTTTCGGTTTTATTGGTACAATCATGTTTATTATTGGTTTTGGATTTGCTCTGTACCTGGGGATTGAAAAAGTGGTGAGTATGGTTACCGGAGAATTGGCTCCTTTAATTGCTGATCGAACAGAATTTTATCTTTCGCTGACAGCTATGATTTTGGGTAGTCAGTTTTTTCTCGCTGGCTTTGTAGCGGAATTAATTGGACGCAACTCGTCTTCTCGTAATGTTTATCTGATTGAAAAAGAAATCTAGCGTACGAACCTCATGTAAGATTAATCATGCTAATCGTACGCCCTTCTGCTAGCAGCGGAGGTTTATTGGCAGTAGAGTAACTCCCTGAATTCATGAAAAATATTCAATAATTTGTACTAAAAGTGGCCAGTGAAAGCCGTTATTGTAGATATTTTTACTATATTGAAAGAAAAAAAGAAATGAAGTATCCGAAAGACTTGTATGAGCAAAAGCTCAATGAATTTTTTGATCGTCATGATCCAGAAAAGAAAGCGATTACTAAGGAAATTGCAGCGCGTTTTCCTGAGCGGCAAGAAGCGGTATTTAATCACCTCACGGCACTCTATGCCAAAAAAGAAGGTACAGATGAATTCATCATCACGAACGATTCAATCTTATCTGTACCAACAGGTTCTAACAGTGGAGTAGGATAGCAGTTGAATCAAGCTCGAACGAGGTTTTTTCGTTGTGGAATAGTTCGAAAGGACCTCGTTACAACCTCGTCTCCACATATTTTCTACAATCTGTTATCAATTAACTTATTCAGCGGTTCAAAGTGCACTTTTGCGGAGTCACTAAGACACTATATTCGGAATTACATTGAAAAGGAGTCTCTCAAATAACTTTTATTGTGCTTTCAATGTTTATAAGTTGCTCGAATCAATAGAAATACCTCTTTAAAATTCGCTATCTTAGTAATTGACGCGACCTCAGGTAACGTCATTTAAATTTAATACCTTTGAATTATGTTTGAAGAAGGAGAAGAAGAATGGTTCGGTGCTGATTTTAATAAGCACCTTGAGCATTTCAATGAAATGTATGAGAATGATGACTATCGTTACATGGATGCCGACCAGGTTGAATTTGTGCTGGATCATCTATTGATTTCCAACCAATTTAAAAAAGCCCGATGGGCTGCAGATAAGTCATTAGAGCATTTTCCAAATAACAATACACTTAAACTGAGAAAGGCGCAAGCTATTTCACTCGCTGGAGAATTAAACGGCGCTCTGCGCATATTGGGCGAGCTTGAAAAGTTTGAACCAGAAAGTCTTGACTTGTTGTTGACGACTGCTGCTTGTTACAGTCAGCTCAGAAATTCAGATGGAGCTATTAAATATTTTAAGCGAGCTTTAGATGTAGCTGAAGGAGAGGAGCAAACAGAGATATACATCGATTTAGCGATGGAGTATGAGAATCAGGATAACTTCCGGGCAGCTACGTCATTATTAGAAAAAGCATTTGGAGATAACAACAAAAATGAAGCAATCGTTTATGAGCTCGCTTATTGTTATGAGCAACTGGATGAATATCACAAATCTGTAGCCTGTTTTGAAGCCTTTATCGATGAGCATCCGTATTCTTTTACGACGTGGTACAATTTAGGTAATGCCCTGGCAAAGTTGGGGGATAAGGAAAAATCATTATGGGCCTATGATTACTGTACGCTCATCAATGAAGATTTTGCACCCGCGTATTACAATATAGCCAATGTTTATATGGACCTTGACGATGTTGAGAACGCCATGGAGCATTATGAGAAATGTCTTCAAATTGATGGTGAAGATGGTTTAGTATTTTGTTCGATGGGTGAATGCTATGAGGAATTTGGTGAATTTGAAAAGGCCTATGAAGCCTATGATAAAAGTGCTGATTTATTACCTCATCTCGGTGATGCGTGGCTGGGAAAAGGGATCGTTAGTGATATTATTGGCCATCCACACCGTGCTATTGCAGAACTTGAAATGGCTATAAAAATAGATGATCGCAATGCTGATTATTGGAGGGCTCTGGCTAATGCTTACGTGAGTATAAAGGATGACGAATTGGCGATCACTGCTTTTGAAAAAGGATTTTTTATCAACCCCAGACATGATGATCTCGTACTGGATTGGCTCGCTTTTTTGGCTGGACAATCGCTAGAGCATGTTTTCGAAACGGTAGAACAACATCCGAAAATTTTGGAAATTAATGTCACTCAATTGGTACTCACTTATTGCCACTGGATGCTTGGTAATCAAACAGAATCGATGCTACTTTTCGATGAAATTGTAGAAAGCGATGTCAGTTTAGCGAAAAGTGTATTTTTGCACTTTCCAGAATTAAAATCGGTTGATTATTTTAGAAATCGACTAGAGGACATTGATGAAAGCAATAACGATGAAGAAGAATTTTGATTTACCTTACATTCCAGATCGCAGAGTAAAACCTCGCGAGGATGGACTGACAATGATGATGGATAAGGGATTGAGTCTGACTGAAACAGAAAACTTTATTCAGGCCAATGGACACCTGACAGATATCATAAAGTTTGGTTTTGGTACGGCTTACGTGGCCAACGATCTTGAGGAAAAAATCAAGTTGTACAAATCGCACGATATACGCCCGTATTTTGGAGGAACACTGTTCGAGGCCTTCTACGCCCGAGGAATGTTTGAAGATTTTATTCGTCTCATGGATAAGTATCAACTTGATTTGTGCGAGATATCCGATGGTTCGATCATCATACCACACGATGAAAAGTGTGAATTAATCCATAAAATGGCGAAAGATCGCACCGTACTTTCTGAAGTGGGATCCAAAGATTCGGGAATATTGATTAGTCCGAATAAATGGATAAAAATGATGAGCACAGAATTAGAGGCAGGTTCCTGGAAAGTGATTGCTGAAGGAAGAGAAAGTGGGAATGTTGGTGTATTCAGACCTAATGGAACGGCGCATACTTTTTTGATCAATAAAATTATCGCTAAGGTGAAACCTGAAGATATTTTATGGGAAGCGCCGAAAAAAAACCAGCAAGTTTGGTTCATAAAGCTTTTTGGAGCGAATGTGAACTTAGGTAATATTGCCCCGAATGAAGTCATACCGCTCGAATGTTTACGCATTGGTCTTCGCGGAGATACGTTTTTTGAAAATTTACCTGAAGATTATGCTGAACGTCTCAAACAAGTAAATACTGAAGGCGAGGACGGAGAAGAGGAAGAGTAAATAGCATTATTTATGAAGCTAAAACCTACACAATCGATAGACGGGCATGTCGGAGCGATTTATGATGTTTTATTAGCCCCTGATCATAAGGTTTATACAACAAGTGCAGATAAATTTGTGGCAAGGTGGGATTTGAAATCGGGACAACAGGACCGGTTTGCTGTCAGACTTGAATTCTCTGGGTTTCGACTTGCATTGAATCATCACAAGAACATCCTGGCTATTGGGAATTCAAAAGGGGCCATTCACGTGGTTGATTTACACAAAAACAAAGAGCAACGACTCTTGGCTCAACATCAGGTTGGTGTTTTTGCTCTTACGTATTGTGAAAAACGAAATGTATTCTATTCAGGAGATGCAGAAGGATATTTCTGCGTGTGGGATGGCGATAATTTTGATCTGTTGTTGACATACCCATTCGAATGCGGAAAAATTCGGCAAGTGACAATAAACGAAGATGGTAGCCATATCGCCATTTGTGGTCAGGACGGTTTTATTCGTATACTGGAAACCGAATTTTTTAACGAAAAACAAACCTTTAAAGCCCATAAGCTGGGTGCGAACTGCGCAGTATTCTGCGGTGATTTGCTCTATACTGGTGGTAAAGATGCTCATATCAAGCTTTGGGACTGGAAAAATGGACAAGTCATCGCAGCTATTCCAGCACACAACTACGCTGTTTATGATTTGATTCTACTCCATGAGAATTCACTTTTGGTTTCGGCTAGTTTTGATAAAACCATTAAAGTATTTGATGCCGAAGATTTATCGATTCAGCAGCGTATTGAATTTAAAGACGGCGGACACCGACACGTGGTGAATAGACTTGCTAAGCAAAACGACCTTGCATTTTTGTCCGTGAGCGATGATAAAAAAATTAAATCCTGGGAATTGGAAATGTAGTTTATAGCTGCGCAAACGAACAACCCAAACATATTCTAATTTATGCTACTTTTCGCTTGAGGTATGTCTTCACTTGAGAACGGATATACTCGCTCGGAATCGATTCGCGCAAATTATAATTCAGTCGCATGCTCGAACCATAAGCTCCGGCACTGTGAATGGTTATTAGATCACCCCGCTCCAATTCCGGAAGGGAATGACCAGCTCCAAAGGTGTCCGAACTTTCGCATGTTGGTCCGCTAATGGTATAGTGCTGTTCAATCAAATCGTCTTTATTCACCGTGACCTTATGCCGTGCTTCGTATAGCGCTGGTCGCATGAGTTCGGTCATACCTACGTCTAAAATAGCTGTTGGATTGGTTTCGCGATGTTTAATGTATTGCACTTCCCCCACGAGTTGACCGCATTGCGCAACAATACTTCTTCCAGGTTCAAGAAAAATGGTATCAATGACGGATTCGGGTAAATAAGTGCGCAAAGCCCCCATCCATCCATCGAAATCTGCAATAGGATTGCGAAGCGGGTTAGCGTAATCAATTCCTAAGCCGCCGCCCAGGTTGAGATAGTTGAGTTCGTAACCGGATGGTAGTTTTTCAATGATACCGCGAACGGTCAGCGATAAATCTTCAAAATAGGATAAATCAGTGATCTGCGAACCGACGTGAAAATGCAAACCAACGATATCAGCAGGGAAATTAGTGATGAGCGTTTTTGCCTCATCAACAGACATTCCGAATTTATGATGTTTTTCGCCTGTACTAATTTTTTCGTGTGTATCTACTTTCACGTCCGGATTAATACGCAGTGCAATTGATGTATCACTTTCTAACGAAGTTTTAAGGGATTGAATAATTTCAAATTCTTCAGGACATTCGCAATGAATGACACCAATATTTTTTTGAAGAGCGTATTCTATTTCGCGAATGGTCTTGCCTGATCCGGCAAAAACAATTTCTGAAGCGTCCCATCCCTGCTTTAGTGCATAGTTGATTTCACCGTGAGTTACGCAATCAACTCCAATACCCTGTTCGCGAATACGTGCAATAACAGGACCTTCATTGTTGGCCTTTATAGCGTAGAACAATTGGCAGTTGTGCTTTTGAGCTGCCGATGTACATTTTACAATCGTGCGATCTAAAAGGTTCATGTCGTAGCGGTAATACGGACCGTTGTAAATTGTTCTTGCTTCCATCATTTCATCTATTTTTGGCAAATATAACTATAAAGCAACATATATAACACAATGTTATAAAAATAACAATAAAAACAAAATAATAACTTCTATACAACAACTTTTAAGAAGGGTTATTGTTTTGTGAATATGAAAATGAAGGAAAAATATAATTTAAGCGAACGCGATATTGATCGAATAATCGAGATGGCCTGGGAAGATCGCACACCATTCGGAGCGATCACTTTTCAGTTTCAACTGAGTGAGAAGGAAGTGATCGCATTAATGCGTGAACATTTAAAACCTTCCAGTTGGAGACGTTGGAGAAAGCGTGTTCAAGGAAGAACAACCAAACACATGGCCAAGCGAAAATTTACTACAGGAAGACACAAATCATCAAGACAGCGGGCCATTTCGGGCAATAAAATCTCTAAACGCTAATATGTATTATTCGAATGTTTAGTTCCGACTGTCGAAAAGTGTTAAAATGCAAAGACTTTACTTGATAACAGCAGCGTAGGGGAGTATAATGGGTTGTTCGCCATTGCTTTGTACAAAAGCGTTAATTTCACTTCCTTCGCCAAATGAATATAGTTCCCAGGGAATATCAAACTGGATTCCTTGAGGTTTAAATTCTACAAGATATTTAGGAGACTGTTTGGATTCACGTAACCGTTGAACCTCTTTTTCACTGATGTTGAAAAAATGTTGCCAATCAAACTTCAGACGTTGACCAAGCTCCCATTTTTCGTTCTTTTTTTGATAGAGTTGTAAAGCTCCATAATCCTCTCTTAATTCGGCAAACTTGCGATAAACGAAAAAGTACTCACCAGCCAATGATTTATAATAATGAATAGAGATGGTATTATATGCGGTACAAAATTCAGCAACGTTGATCTTAACCGTGTTTTTAGCTATTGCATTCATTGAAACCGTATGGTTTTCAACATATATTTTCTGGGCACCGAAAAGGTCATTGATTTGAATACTATCGAGTCGCTCCAAACATTCAACAGTAGATAAACTGGATAAAAAATCCTCAAAAATACTGTCATTTTGCCTTTGTGCTTGTCCTGATACGAATACACCAGCAAAAAGGATTGTTAAAAAAAAACGCGTCATAAAACTATAATTTGATAGTAAATAATATCCTGATATATTTCTTAAAAAGTAACAACAATAAATATACCGTTTTTGTGTTACGCTCCTACCGATTTTTGTTCAAATATAATCATGAGGCGTCTTGATGTTAAAAGTATGTAAAGGAATTAAAAGTAAAATGATTACTCATACTATTTGAGAATGTTCGATCGCTTGCAAGAGGCTTTATAATTATAGAACCTATTTGTGATGTGAGAAGATCAGCTATACAGGAGCTAAAGAGCAGTATCCCATTTATAATTTAAATGCATATCCGCTACTTTACCCCAAGATAAGATGGCAATGGTACAGTTTTTTTGTTCTTATGAGAAAGAGTTACTTGTATCAGTTAAGGAATGATAATCATTAGTTATCACTACTGTCCGTTAAAATTATTCTGAATGCTCTGTATCTTTTAATTGTTATAATCTCAGCTACTTTATACCCATAAGGAGTTGATCGGATGAATAAACTTTTTTCGTCTAAAAAAAAGATGGTTGATTTCACTGAGATGGTTTTATTCGGCCTTCAAAGGAAAACTATTGAGATCAAAATAAATGATTAGTAAGACCGGAAAGCTCCGCAGTGAATCACAAGGAGATCATCCGGCCGCACTTATCATTGATGAAGAGGGAAATCGTTTTGCTTTGACAGCCTTGAATTTTTGTTTCGTTTTTTTTCAAGAACCGAGGTGTTAACCGAGCTCATGAACACCTATAAATAATAACTTAGCGTGAATAAAAAATGAAAGGCAGTAGTGTAAAATAGAATAGCTACAGGCTCAACCGCTAAGCGCGCAATGCGATGCACTG
>CAYFTH010000104.1:0-11392 GCA_964346075.1 uncultured Fluviicola sp.
TGATTCTCATTACTTTTGCAACTTCAATCAAAGTTAGTTATGGGCAAAGCGATTAAAAGTGCACTAATTTCTGTTTTTAACAAAGAAGGGCTGGCTCCTATTGTTAAAAAGTTAGATCAAGAAGGAGTGAAAATCTACAGTACCGGAGGTACACAAAAGTTTATAGAAGATCAGGGGATTGCGGTTAAACGCGTTGAGGACTTAACTTCTTACCCTTCTATTTTGGGGGGGCGTGTAAAAACGCTACATCCTAAGGTCTTCGGTGGAATATTAAACCGTAGAGATAATACTGAAGATCAGCAGCAGATTAACGAGTATGAGATTCCTTCATTGGATTTGGTAATGGTTGATCTGTATCCATTTGAAGAGACCGTTGCTGCAGGAGGTAGTCATGAAGAGATTATCGAGAAGATTGATATTGGTGGGATTGCGCTGATAAGAGCGGCGGCAAAGAATTACAACGATGTTTTATTGGTGTCAAATCGCACTCAATATACAGGTGTCCTGGAAGTTTTCAATGACCAGGGGTGTGAAACCACTTTAGAGCAGAGAAAATCCTACGCCAGAGATGCGTTTAATGTTTCCTCACATTACGATACGCAGATCTTTAACTACTTTAATCAAGGAGAAAAAGCAATCTTCAAGCAGAGTATAGAAGATGCACAAGTGCTGCGTTATGGAGAGAATCCTCATCAAGAAGGTATCTTCTATGGAGGATTGGACAAGATCTTTGACAAACTGCACGGAAAGGAGCTATCGTACAACAATTTGCTGGATGTTGATGCGGCTGTGACCTTGATGGAAGAATTTAAAGATGACGCCCCAACTTTTGCGGTTTTGAAACATAACAATGCATGTGGTTTAGCTACTCGTGAGACAATTGAGCAAGCATACAAAGATGCTCTTGCGGGAGATCCTGTTTCTGCTTTTGGAGGTATTCTTATTTCGAACCGAGCCATTGATGGAAATACAGCGAATTTGATCAACGAATTATTCTGCGAAGTAGTGATTGCTCCTTCCTTTGATTCGGATGCATTGGAAACACTAAAATCAAAGAAGAACAGAATCATTTTGGTACAAAAACCAGTAGAGCTGCCTAAAAAACAATTTCGTACGATATTGAATGGAGTATTGGAACAAGATCGTGACATGATTACCGATGTACCGTCAGATTTCGAAACGGTGACGACCAAGGCACCAACAGAAAAAGAAAAAGAAGATCTTGCTTTTGCTAACAAATTGGTAAAACATACGAAGTCAAATACGATCGTGCTGGCTAAAAATGGTCAGCTTTTAGCAAGCGGGACAGGTCAAACTTCACGTGTAGATGCATTGAATCAGGCAATTCATAAGGCCAAGTCATTCGGTTTTGATCTCACTGGTGCAGTTATGGCATCTGATGCATTTTTTCCTTTTCCAGATTGTGTGGAAATTGCCGACGGCGAAGGTATTCAATGTGTTATTCAGCCAGGAGGTTCTATTAAGGATAAGTTGTCTATAGAATATTGTAACAAAAACGGCGTTTCCATGGTATTTACAGGAAATCGCCACTTTAAACATTGATAAGCATAAAATATCTCGATAAGTTATAGTAAATTTGTATTATTATCACTATACTTATCAGTAACAATATAGCGCGCTAACAAATTATGGGTTTATTTAATTTTTTATCACAGGAGATTGCGATTGACTTAGGAACCGCAAATACCTTAATCATTCAAAATGATAAAGTGGTCGTTGACGAACCGTCTATCGTCGCTAAAGACATACAAACAGGTAAGGTTGTTGCGATCGGCAGGAAAGCACAGCAGATGCACGGGAAAACGCATAAGTTGATCGAAACGGTGCGACCGCTCAAAGATGGTGTGATTGCCGACTTCCAGAGCGCTGAACAAATGATTCGGGGCATGATCAAGATGATCAAGAAAGGGAAGAATATGGTGAACCCATCGCTGCGTATGGTGATATGTATCCCATCAGGTATTACTGAGGTCGAAAAACGTGCCGTTCGGGATTCAGCCGAACATGCCGGAGCAAAAGAAGTCTACCTGATTCACGAACCGATGGCCGCGGCTATAGGTATCGGAATTGACGTAGAAGAACCGATGGGGAACATGATCATTGATGTAGGAGGAGGTACTTCCGAAATTGCGGTCATAGCACTGGGTGGAATTGTTTGTGATAAATCTATTCGTGTAGCGGGTGATGATTTTACGAATGATATCGAAGAATACATGCGTCGCCAGCATAATATTTTAGTGGGTGAGCGCACGGCAGAACAAATTAAAATTGAAGTAGGTGCTGCGCTCCCTGAGCTGGATAATCCTCCGGATGATTTTGCTGTTCGCGGACGAGACCTCATGACAGGAATACCAAAAGAGATTGTCGTTACCTACAGTGAGGTGGCTCACGCCCTTGATAAGACAATTTCAAAAATTGAAGAAGCGATTTTAAGCGCCCTGGAGATGACTCCACCAGAATTGTCGGCGGATATTTATAAAACAGGTATTTACCTCGCGGGAGGTGGTTCCATGTTGCGTGGATTGGATAAGCGTATTTCGCTAAAAACAAAGCTCCCTGTGCATATCGCAGAAGATCCACTGAGAGCAGTAGCGAGAGGAACGAGCATTGCACTGAAGAATATAGACCGATTCCAATTCTTAATTCGGGATTAGTCCTAAAAGAATATTGATAGATGCGAAAACTGATTGCTTTCTTTCGAAGATTTAGAGTCTTTCTGATCTTTTCAATGCTGCAATTGTTCGCACTCGGTTCTTATTTTTCTTTAGTACAATATCCGAGAACGAAATTCTTTAATACCTCTAATGAGCTGAGCGGAACGCTATTGGAATGGGAACGGGAAATAACCAATTACTTTTATTTAGACGAAGCCAATCGCAAAGTAATAGCGGAAAACGCTGCATTGTCGCGCCATATTCCAGAGAATTACATTTCTGTGGATTCAAAAACCGCTATTATCGATGATACGATTCACCATTTGGTGTATGAAAAATTACCCGCCACTGTGATTAATTCTACCTATCAGCACAAAAATAATTTTTTTACGATCGATGCCGGATCGCTGAAAGGCGTGAAAAAAAAGATGGGAGTTGTCTCTTCAGACGGAGCGGTGGGAGTCGTTTATGATGTTTCGGATCATTATGCAGTAGTGAAATCTGTACTCACGAAAACGATAAATATTAGTGCTTTTGTCAAAGGTTCTAATGCTCACGGATTAATTAAATATTTGGAGCACGATCCACGACGTATTAAGTTAACTGGGATCTCAAACGATATTCGCATTAAAAAGGGTGCACGTGTTCTTACAAGAGGTAGTGGAGGTTATTTTCCTCAAGGGATTTTGATTGGTAAGGTGGAAGATAAAGTAGCTTTAGAGGGAAAGCCTTTATGGGATATTACAGTTCGACTCGGACAGGACATGCGCAAATTGCGCTACGTTTACGTATTAAAAAATATTCATCAAAAAGAGCTCGAGGAACTAGAAGGGCAATATGAAGATTTGCAATGAAAGTGTTTTTAAAACATATTGGTCGAATGGTGCTATTTATTTTAGCACAAGGTCTGCTTTTTGGTCAGCTCGAGTTTGGTTATGGAATTCATCCGATGATATATCCCATGTTTATTTTATTGCTGCCATTTGATATGCGCCCCATACCTTTGATGCTAACGGCATTTTTTACAGGTCTTGGAGTAGATTTCTTTATGAATACGTTTGGTTTGCACGCAAGTGCGGCAGTATTCGTCGCTTACTTCCGTCCAGAGTTATATCGTCTTTTTTCACCGCGTGATGGTTACGATATGCTCAAGGAACCTACATTGGCTGAGTGGGGAGTATCGTGGTATTTTAAAGTTGCGGGTATTACGCTGCTTATCCATCACTTCTGGTTCTTTATACTGGAATATTTCAGCTTTTCATCGTGGACTATAGTGCTCAGGAATACAATTTTATCAGGAGTTGTGTCGCTACTGATTTGTTTTGCAATTCAAATTCTATTTCTTAAAAAACCCAAGCGGATATGAATTTGGAGTCGCGCCGTACAGTTTTTTACGCGCTCATCATTGTAGTTGGAGTGATTTTTACCGGTCGTCTATTTTACATGCAGCTTGTTGATGATAAGTGGATTGAACGTGCAGGGGAGGTGACTAAGAAAAAAATTGATGTAAAGCCACCTCGAGGTATCCTGTACGATCGTCATGGTGAGAAAATCGTTGCAAATAAAACCTACTATAACCTGATGTTTGTTGAGAACGACATTAAGAATTTTGATACTACTGCCTTTGCAGCACTTATTGGTATTTCTAAAGATTCAATACGCGAGCGCTTTGAAGCTATCAAGAAAAGCCTGGATCGAAAAACAGTGAGTAAGAAGACAGGAAACGATACAGTGGTCAACGATTATCGTCCCTATTTGCCTTATCCTTTTTTGACAGAGTTATCTGCTGATGAAATAGCTCAAATTGCAGGAGAACTTCCTAATTACAAGGGTTTTTATGAGGAACCGATGAGCATGAGAAATTACCCTTATCCAAATGGGGCAAACGTTTTTGGTTTTTTAAATGAAATACGACCCCGCGAATTGAATGCAGATCGCAACTTTTATAGTGTTGGCGATTTTATTGGTCGAACCGGACTCGAAAAGTACTACGAACACCATTTGCGAGGTCAAAAAGGGACCCATTTTATTTTAACGTCAGCTCGAGGTCGCGTGGTGGATGGTTTTGCTGATGGTCAACTCGATACGAACGCACAACAGGGGCCGCCATTGCATTTGGGCATGGATATCGAATTACAAGCGTATGGTGAGCGACTCATGCAAAATAAACTGGGGTCTATTGTGGCTATTGAGCCTGCGACGGGTGAAATATTAGCGTTAGTTAGCGCACCAACATATGATCCCAACGAGATGGTTGGAGCAAGAAATATAAAGATGAATTATTCGCGGTTGTACAACGACTCGCTCAAACCGTTTTATCCTCGGCCGCTTGCAGCAGAGTATCCGCCTGGATCTATTTTTAAAACGCTACAGGCGTTGATTGCACTGGAAGAAGGAGTGATCAACGAACAAACAAGTTTCCCCTGTAATAAGGCATGGGTAGGTTGTCATAATCACCCAACAGCACAATCGGTTGAACAAGCTATTCAATTCTCATGTAATCCCTATTTTTACTATGTGACTAAACGGATCATAGAACAAGGAGAGACAAATAGTGTTTTTACGGATGCGCGTATTGGTTTGAAAAAATGGGAAAAATACATGCATAGCTTTGGTTTAGGTATTCAACCTGAAACGGATATTTATGGCTTGCGTGGAGGAGTGATACCGAATGTAGAATTTTATGATCGATGGTACGGTGAAAAAAGGTGGGCATTCTCTACAATACGTTCCAACTCTATTGGACAGGGTGAAGTTAAACTTACTCCATTGCAAATGGCTAATTTGGCCGCAATTCTTGCGAATAAAGGCTATTACTATGAGCCCCACTTTGTCAAAAGTATCGGAGATGATGGCCCCCTCGAGCGCTTTACGCAAAAGAAAAAAACGATGGTTGATACCAAGCATTACGAATGTGTAACGCAAGGGATGCGAAATGTTGTTAATAAAGCGGGCGGAACAGCTCGAAGAGCTCGTTTGGACAGCATTGTGGTTGCTGGTAAAACTGGAACGGCACAGAATCCTCATGGTGAGGATCATTCCGTTTTTATTGCATATGCACCATTCGATGATCCACAAATAGCTGTTTCTGTATTCGTAGAGAATGCAGGATTCGGTGGTACCTGGGCGGCTCCTATTGCAAGCTTGATGATTGAGAAATATTTGAAAGGAGAGATCTCCAAAACGTGGAGAGAAAAAAGAATATTAGAGGGTGATTTGATTCATGAGTGAAAGACTTTTAACAAAAAAAGAGAATTGGGATTGGTGGACCATCTTTTTGGTGGGTATACTATTAACAATGGGAGTTGTAAATTTGTATTCCGCCTCGTATAATCCGGAACGCGCCTTCTTATTTGACTTGAAGACCTTGTATGGTAAACAGTTGATGTGGATAGGTATCGGTGTCTTCCTGGGCGTAATCGCCGCTCTTATTGATGGTGAATATATTCGTAAATTGACGCCCTTCGCTTTCGGAGTAGTCATCGTATTGTTGATCGCTGTATTGTTCACCGATCCGATCAATGGTGCGCGATCGTGGTTGGGTTTTGGTCCTTTTGGTATTCAACCATCAGAGTTTTCCAAGTTGACGACGAGTTTGATGTTAGCCTATTTAATCGCACAAGGCAGGAGTAAACGAGTTTCAAAAAAAACGGTCTGGTTGGTGCTGATATTGGTGTTTTCGACAATGCTTCTCGTTTTGATGCAGAACGACACCGGTACTTTTCTTGTATTCACAGCATTCTTTTTTGTAATGTACCGTGAAGGCATCACTTTTGATCCGATCATACTTTTTGTATTGAATAATTTACTCGGTTTACGAATGAAAAAAACGTGGGTTGGCGTTCATTTCATACCAGTTCTATTTGTTGTTGTATTTTTTAGCATTATTACACTTTATTTCAGTGAATCTGTCCATCGTTTTGCATTCTTACCCGCTTATGATATGCCAGGATGGGTATTGTTGATATCTATTCTTTCTATTCTTTTTGTTATTGTCTTCTTATTGGTAAGGCGTTTCGTTAATACACGCATTAAGCGTCGTATGACTTCTATTGTTATAATTGTTTATTTAGTGGCTATTGGTATGGTGGGAGCCATATCATATACTTATTTAAACGTGCTTCAAAGTCACCAGAAAGATCGTATTGATCTATGGCTTGGAAAGATAGAGGATAAGGATGGAAAGGATTACAATCGTAATAGAGCACTCGCTGCAGTGGGGTCTGGTGGTTTTTATGGTTCTGGCTACCGCGAAGCCCTGTTGGCGAGTCCTAGAAGTCAACACGTTCCCGAGAGCGAAACAGACTTTATTTTTACTGTATTTGCTGAGGAATGGGGATTTGTGGGGTCTGCTGTGTTGGTTTTACTGTTTACGATATTGCTGGTGCGGTTAATTATTCTTGCGGAACGACAAAAGAGTCGATTCGCCCGGGTGGTTTGTTACAGTGTAGCGATGATTCTTTTTTATCATGTAGCGATCAATTTAGGGATGAATATCGGTGTAATCCCCGTTATTGGTATTCCGCTACCTTTCTTTAGTTATGGAGGTTCCTCAATGATGTCATTTCTAATAATGATTTTTGTGGTGCTCAAGTTGGATTCTCAACGCAAAGAAGTTTTGTGATGAGAGAACGTTTTCAAACACTTCCGCCTTTTACCCAAATTGTTGCGCTAATAGTTGTTGGTGCGGTAGGCTACGTGCTGACATCAATACTTAGTACGACAATGATAGGTGTGTTGTATCCAGCAATGCCAACAAATGATTTAGGGGTACAACAGGAAAATTTCCCCGTACAATTCATGATGATGTATTTTTTGCCGTTGCAGGTGGGGTTTTTATTACTGCCGGGCCTGTTGTATGCATTATGGACTTCAAGTAATAATCTGATACCAAAACCTTCTATTTGGGGCTTATTATGGTCAGTGTTGTTGTTTCTAGCAGTCTTTTTACTTTTGCCTTTTTTCAGTGAATTGAACAATTGGTTCACAGAATATTTTGGCGTTCATGGTGAAATGCTACGTCAAAAAATGCGATCTGATGATCAGATGCGCACGCTCATTGGTGAACCCCAGGAGCTTTCGTTTATTGTTGGCCTGGTAATAGTAGGTGCAATAACTGGAATTGCTGAAGAATTTGCATTTCGGCGATTGCTTTTCTTTCATATCTTGCAAAATACTGGAAGGTTCTGGTTGGCTGTATTGGGAAGCGCGTTTCTATTTGCATTGCTGCATTTCAATTATCTTCAATTTATTCCGTTGATGTCTTTTGGTATAGCACTGGCGTTAATGATGTATTATAGCGGTTCTGTATGGGTAGGCGCTGTGCTCCACGCGTTCAACAATATCCTTAATTTATGGTGGTTATCCACGGATAGTTTTCCACGTTGGATGGAGGAAATTGACCTGAAAACAACAATCCCATCAACATTGCTGCTGATGGGATTGATTTACTTTAAATATTATCGTTATAGAATACGCTAACCGCTAATTATTGTTGACGGATTTCGTAATTGCGTTTATTTCCCTTTTCACGCGCGTAATAACCAATAGAATTAAAATTGTTGTCTCCAAGTAGTTCTCGAGCCTGAAATATGATTCCCATGGGAACATGTTCATCGGCTTTGAAGCAAGTCACAACTTCTTCCTTAGGCGCAGTGAATTCTGCAGGTTTGCTATCGAATTTATCTTTTTTCCACTTCACAATATGGTTGATTCCATCCTTATGGATGATTCCGTCGTATTGTACAGCGATGCCCTTGTCAAATTTAGATTTATCACCTTTCAGTGGCTCACCCAGATAAAGGAAATCTACCTCCGAGCGTTGTTTGAATGGTGTGAGATCTTCAAGTCCAACACCCTGCGCAGGATTCACCTGCACTAATGGGTCAATCTCTTTGGTTGTAGTGGCCACCATAAAAAAGAACAGCAACATAAAGACAATATCGGGCAGAGAGGATGTATTAATCCCAGGTGCACCTTTTGATTCTTTTTTTCTAAACTTTGACATAACCTAACGTTTTGGTTTAACCTCGATTAAACGTAGCGGGAATAGTAATTCGATGAGATCCATTTTCTTTCTGTAATCACGTAATTTAGCAGAATTTTCATTGATGTTTTGCTGATAGTACTTATTCATCGCTGTATAAGTAATACCGAATAGTTCTTCCGCTTCTTGATCGCGCAGTTCGGTAACTGCCCGTTGAATTTCAGATTGTACGGCTACATAAGCAGAATAATCGGTGTCGATAAATGATTCCAGTCGAATGTGTGCTTCAAAAGCAATTTCAGGAACTTCTCGTTTACCACTATACTCCTTGTATAAACGAGCCATACTCAGTTTTTCTTCCCATTTTTCGATCATTACATTGGTTTGATCGATCGTTTTTCTGATTTTATCTGTTTTTTCTTCCTGTGCTTTGAGTGCTTCAAGTTTATTTTCGCTCTGTGTTAAATTTTTTGAATAAAGCTGTATTGTACCAAACGCGTAGTAAGGATAATTCTGAGCCCGATCCGTCTTTTTATCTCTATTTACAAGATAAAAATGCTTTATACGACCGTTTAGACTTTCGATTTGATCTGAGCGAATCACAGAATCACGTGCCTTGATTGCTTGTTTACTGTTGATGACAATCGTATAAATATTTTTCTTCTGAACAGGCGGTTGATTTTCTGGTTGTTCAACCTTTTTGGGGATTTTACGCAGGTAGGCTAAATCCTTATCCATTGTTGTTGTAACAAGGAAAAAGATCAAGAGCAAGAAGGCGATATCCGCCATCGAACCCGCGTTAATTTCCGGTGCTTCTCGCTTTGCCATGTTCTATATTTTACTGAATAATTTAACGAAAAATCCTAAAAATAATGCAAGTATGGAGCTGATAGTCATGCCGATTAAAGCCGTCCAAATACCAGCATGTGTAAAATCAATTGTAGCAGGACTTGCAGTGATATCTCCTTGAACGTTGAGCGATTCCACCGTATCATTTGTCCCTGTCAAGTAGATCAAAAGGAAGACTACAGCAGCTACGATAATACCTAGAATCGACTTAATAGCGTTTCCTGGACGGGTCAACAATAATACAATAAAAAAGATAAGGATGAGTGCAACAGCTGCAATGATCGAGATAAAACTCAAGTTGGTCACTGCACTGAAGGCCAGGCTATCCATAAAAGTTTCTTTTGCTATTTCTGAACTGTCTGCATCGATACCCGATGACATGACGATGAGTCCAGTCAGAAGTGCAGGAGCAATAATGAGAATTTTTATAATGATTCCCAGTATATTTAATTTTTTTTCAGATCCCATAATATATGGAGTTTAAATTATCGTTTTCAATTGATCACTTTTCTAAATGACCGCGCAATTATTTATCAGTCACCTTGTACTTAATCATCATATCTACAAGTGTGATAGAGGCATTTTCCATTTCGTGAACAATGCCGTCTACTTTTGATACGATGTAATTATAAAAGATTTGAAGGATAATTGCCGAAATCAAACCAAATACGGTTGTCAAGAGGGCAACTTGAATACCACCCGCAACAGTAATAGGAGAAACCTGACCATCTTCAACAATCTTTTCGAAGGCCTGGATCATACCAATCACTGTACCCATAAATCCGAGCATTGGTGCCAGCGCGATAAACAAAGAAATCCAGGAAACTCCTTTTTCCAGAAGTCCCATTTGAACGCCTCCATAGGAAACGACAGTTTTTTCCACTGCTTCTATTCCCTCATCGACGCGAGAAAGTCCTTGATAGTAAATTGATGCGATCGGACCACGTGTATTACGGCAAAGTTCTTTAGCTTCTTCAATACCTCCGCTCGCGATAGCGTCTTCTACTGCAGCCACAAATTTCTTTGTGTTGATAGAAGAGAGGTTCAGGTAAACAATACGTTCAATACAAAGCGCTAAACCAATAATCAACGCAATCAAAACGATACCCATCCAAAAGGGGTCACCTTCGATGAATTTCTTTTTGAGCGTGGATGTGAAACCTACTTCCTCTTCTTTTTCTTCATCTGTAGAAGCTTCATCATTTGAAGTAACTACTTCTTCCTTTTCCGCCATATCGATTCCCTCGTCGGGTGTCCCAGAAGCGCTATCGGATTTCATTCCCTCAGCCATCTCTGTGCTGTCTGTCATTTCATCCGCACCATCTTGCGCGAGTGATACCTTGTTAAAACCGAACGCCAGGATTCCGGCTACTACTAAAGAACTAACTAGTTTTTTCATGTTCCAAAGATTAAAAATTAATCGTTTCGTAAAATTATTAATATTTCAAATTTAATCAAAAAATTACAAGTCTAATGCGGAGAGAGAGGGATTCGAACCCTCGGTTCCGATACAATCGGAACACTCGCTTTCCAGGCGAGCCAATTCAGCCACTCTTGCACCTCTCCTTTAAAAGAACTTGTCACTTTTCGACGGGCTAAAGTACAAAAAATTATTAATCCGCGTAGTAATGCGCTGTTGTTCTTGAGAATTCTTTGTTTTTTTTGATTGAACGAGCATAATGATTGATTGTTTGGGTACAAAATTCAACATTCTAAAATCCTTATTCGATATTCCGTATTCAAACTCTTAAGAAGGCAACACGCAAAAAAGGAACCGCAGAACCGTGGAATGCAGAATTGTGGAATGTAGAACCGCAGCACTTCGAATTCCTCAGCATAACAAATGTTGAATATAGAAGGCAGATTTAAGAGGTATAAAATT
>CAYFTH010000105.1:0-11368 GCA_964346075.1 uncultured Fluviicola sp.
AATCATTCATGTTTCCTATGACGCTCCTTCTAGAATTGTCAATCATATTAATAACCTTAAATATTGTTGCCAAATGTAAAATTATAAAACAAGTCTTTCAATTAAAACAAAAGAACTAATCCTTAAATATCTCCCCAACTTTTGAGACTGATCCTTTTTTAAGCATATCTGCAACTCGACTCAAGACATCTAAGTGATTAGAGGTTTTTTCCCGTCATCTCTCTAATTGATTACCGTTCTTTACTTTTTCTATGAACGATAATGCGTAGGGCTCAATTAACTGGCGTAAAGTTGAAGTTTTATCTTATCGCTTCAGTTTGAAGAACTGGTTAAACCCACTATGAAGAGATGGTGCAAGATCATCAGCGAGGAACTTATCCATCGCCGCTGAAATGCTGAAAACTTAAGTGTACGGGGAAAGTGATACACCCGTAAGATGTAATGAAAACTGATGCTAAGAGCAGGCAGAAAATAGTATCTCGGGGAAACAAATGACTAAATATTTAAATTATTCTTACGTGCTGTTGGTCTGAAAAAATCGAATTAGTTTGACTGTTCGATATTATAGTTCTGGAGTAATCGTCATGCCAGGGAGCAGAGGAAACGACTTGGGTAAAACTCCATAAATCTTTGGTACATTTTGGAATGTGAAAAAATATCTAAAAAACACAAGAGGGAATGGACAGGCGTCCAATTCCCTCTTGCTAATCAACCTAACTTAACCACCTAAATCAGTACAAATATAATGTTGATTAACTGAACTCACAACTAATTATCCTAAATATTAACAATATTTAGACAAAAAATGTTAAAATATGAAGTGAAAATTGTGCAATATATTGAAAACCAGTTATGGGTGTGAGGTTTTTTAAGGTTCACGAGCATGTGTTCAAAGATTCGACTAACACCTGCGTTTTTTGCCAGTTGTCTTTACTGGCAGTGCTTGTTTTTTAGCAATGAATAAAAAGAGTTGGTAGCATATAGTTCTTTAGTTTGAATCATGTAATTCATTCTGGTTCGATGCAACTATGATTTTATGTAATCCAATTAGATTTAATGATGTCGTGTCATTGATTCGGAATAACAAATGGAATGGGATTAAAGGAAGAAGGAATTTAGTGATCGCGATGAAACAATGGTCTTATGCTGACATCCGTTAACGCACTTTCTTTAAAGTTAAATTTTACAGAAATGAATGGAATTCATTGAATGGAGGTAGGGGTAAAAAAACACAAGAGGGAATGGACAGGCGTCCAATTCCCTCTTGCTAATCAACCTAACTTAACCACCTAAATCGATACTAAAGTAATACATTGAAAGCGAGTTACCAAATTAATGGCAAAATAAATTGCAAATTAATTTTATTTTCCGCTAAAAAGATGACGTTCCTTGGGTAAAATATAATTTCTGCCGAGCGGACCTTCGTTCATCAGCAAGTCAATAATTGATAAGTTCGGCACAAATTCAAATTTATCTTGAAATACTTGAATATAGTGACGTTGTCGATAGTTAAATTTTTTCTGATCGAGTTGAACGCGCCAATCCAATTTGTTTTTAGGAGCTTGGTAGTCGGTCGAAAGTGTGATCTCGATTTGCAGGTCAAGCCATTCTAATAGTTGTTTTAAAATACGCTGATTGAATTGGTACAGGAGTTTATCATCGTGCTCAATTAACGATTTGATGAGTGGTCCGTAATAGAAAAAATAAGGCGCATGTTTGTAACTACTTTCTATGGCTTTCCAGTGATCTTTTCTCCAGTTTGTATCGTTGCTTATTTCAATAGCTTTTACAGCTGTTTTACTTCCGGCTGGACGAATCACGGGAACACTGAGGTACATAGGACCATTACTTTCAAGAATGCGCGTTCGATTGCGCCAAGTTTGTTTCTTGTAGAACTCATGTATATCAATGACAATGGAATCTTCTTTTCCGATTGCCTGAAAATAGGGGATAGAGCCAAAGTAATTCGTAGAGAAAAGCATTATTCTATTAAAGTAAATATACGGTTCCACCGCACGCCATCAACAGGGTGTTTTGAAAACCAGACCATAGAGGCCCTTCCTACAATGTGATCCTCCGGGACAAAGCCCCATACCCTGGAGTCGGCGGAGTTGTAACGATTATCTCCCATCATCCAGTAGTAGTCCATCTCGAAAGTGTAGGACTGAGCAGGCTCGCCATCAATGAAATATTCGCCATTGTGCTCAGAGAAAGCATGACCTTCATAAGCAGTAATGACACGTTTATACCATGTAACATTGTGTTCATTGAGTTTGATTGTTGCTCCCTTTTCAGGAATCCAGAATTTCTCGAAATTAGCAACCGTATTGTGATGGTCAAATGACTTCGGGTAGTAACTCAAATTATCAGCCAACTCGCGGTTACTCATTTTGTCCAGAGATTTTCTTTTTGGATTAACGAGTTCAAATGATGCTTCTGGGTAGTTCTTTTCGAGCAGTTCTTTTTGTTGAGCCGTCAGATTCATGATATTCCTTCCTTGATAATAATCGCGGTTGAGTTCCATATCATATTTTGATTTTGCCACTCGTGGAGATGGCAGGCGCAAGTTTTTTACCACATATTGTAAGTTTTGATGTGGAAAAATGGGTGCGGGCTCACCATTCACGAATACTCGGGCATTGCGGATTTCAATCGAATCCCCTGCGATGCCTATACAACGTTTGATGTAATTTTCTCGCTTATCTACAGGTCGCGCGATAACACCGTAGTGACGGATCATTTTACCTTCATTGTTTGAAAAAGTTTGTTTGTTGACTGCAATTTCTTCTCGGGCTTTATTTTTCCATTCCTCATGATTTTCAATGAAATCGGCGTAGATTTGATTGATTTTGCGGTCGATATTACGATCCAGCTTTTGAGCTTCAATTCGCATTACACTATCCAGTGCTTTACCTTTGAATTTTAAAGCGAGTTCTTTTCTCCGCTTTTGAAGTAGTCGATTACGATTGGGTAAAGTACTTCGATCAATTGATTGTTCGTAAAGTCTTCGCGCTTCCGAATTTACAATTCCATGATAATCATGCCCCATCAAACCATTAGGCATACGGGGATCGTATACAGCCGTGTCTCCAGAAGGATAGTTGAATACCACCACGTCGTAATTGTCGACGCTGGCCCAACCTGGTAGTCGCGTATAATTCAGTTTTTCCAGGGAAGTATAAGATTTGACATTTACCCATGGGATCGTATTGTGAACGAGTGGAAAGGATAAGGGAGTTACTGGAACTTTGGGACCGTACGCCAATTTATTAACAAATAAAAAGTCGCCTACGAGTAATGTTTTCTCCATCGACCCCGTTGGAATTTGAAAGGGCTCGAAGACATATGTTCTGATGATACTGGCTGCAATGAGTGCAAACAAAATACTATCTCCCCATTCTTTAATAATCGTTTTCTTACCTTTTTTTCGTTTTTGGAGTGAACCGAGTACGTATGCTACCACGTGACCGATGATAGGAAGTGCAAGAAATAGCACGAGATGGTCACTATATTTGCGTTTTTCTATATCTTCTTTCTGTTCCCAATCAGTAGTAAATTGTGGGACAAGATCATCATCATTCGCAATTTTGCTCATGATAATAAAAGGGAAAAAGATGCCCTGAAGTGTATCACCTACCGAAAAGAAGCCATGTTTTCTGATGAAACTCACATTAAAAACCATCCACATGATTAAATGGATTCCCGGAATAATCATCAAGAAAGCCCACCACCAAGGTTGTCCGCCTATTTTGGAAGCAATAGCATAATTATAACCCGGAATGAGTGCTTGCCATCTTTCATAACCTGCTTTCGGAAAACTTTTCCACCACATGGCCAGGTACGGATAGATTAGAAAAAATAAATAGAAATAAAGTGCAGACATGATTATTGTTTATGAGATCAATTATTAATTGTTTTTAAGTACGTCGCGCATCGTAAACACTCCTTGATTTTCTGGTATCCACTCTGCTGCAATAACGGCACCAAGCGCAAATCCCTTGCGATTATGAGCTTCATGTTCAATTTTTATACTGTCAATTGATGATTGGTAAGCGATTTTGTGCGTCCCTTTTACAGCTGCTTTACGGATAGCATCGATTTGAATAGCCTGGTCTGCAGATGAAGATGTTTTATCACCTTGCGGGCAAAACCAATCTTTGTATTGAGATTGATGTTGAATAACTCCTTCAGCTAAAGTAATCGCTGTACCGCTCGGTGCATCGCGTTTTTCGGTGTGATGCGTTTCTTCCATTGATACGGCATATTCCTCATGAGGTGCCATGAGTTGAGCTAGTTGTTCATTCAGTTCAAAAAAAAGATTGACGCCCAGACTGAAATTGGATGCATGAACAAGTCCCATGTTAGTAGCTTTGACTTTTTCGGATACATCTTTAAAAGCATGGTTCCATCCCGTTGTCCCTATCACGCCAGGAATGTGTTTGTCAATTAAAAAGTAAATATTATTAAGAACTGCCTCAGGTATTGAAAAATCAATGGCCACATCAATAGATTGCCAATTTGTATCGAGCAGTTCTTTTTCGCTGTTGATCTTCGCTCCAATCGTGTGTTCGCGTTCCCTGGCAACTTTTTCAATTTCCTTTCCCATTTTGCCGTAGCCAATCAATGCTATATTCATAAATAGACTTTAAAATTGTTAAACAAAATTAGAATTAACTGCGACAGCACGAAGGGTTTTTAACGAAAATTAAAAGATAAAGAGAGTCCAGGCGTTTGAAAGTCTTGCATATGTGGACTTAATCGCAAAGAAAGATCGGGAGAGACATCAAATTCAGTAAAATGGGCTTCCACGTGCGCATCGAGTATATTTAAACCATGTACGACGATAAACGCAAGAATCATGAGGTCACGGCTACGCTGTTTTTGTTCGTAGAGCGTGAGAACACCCTGGTTGTCAAATTGTTCGTATTGAGGTAAATTTTTAGTTCCATTTTGCACGCGAAAAGTGTACTCATCTTTCAGCGCTTTTTGCTCAATATGATTTTGAATGGCAAAATATCCTGTAACTCCAAGTCCAGCATAAATCAGCGGTACTTTCCAAAAAGCTTTTTTTTCTCCTTGAGGCATTGCCCTGTGGTTGTAAACCTGACCAGCTCCAGGCAGAATAAGAGAAAAAAGAGCTGCTTTGCGCGGAGAATGTGTTGTATCCGTTAATTGAGCATCATTAATCATGAGCGAATCATTGTCAACGTCACTGGTATCCTCTAACTGAGCCAGGATAGGCGACGTGCAGAGAACAGTAAGCAAAATAATACCCGACAATTTCACCCCGCACATGTTACTCTTCGTTGAGAATTTCAATGATTCGGTTAAGGTCAACTTCAGAATTGAAATTGATAATAACCTTGCCATTTCCTGTGGGTTGTTTTTTGATCTGTACTTTTGCTGATACCCGATCAGATAGTGATTCCGTAAAGTGAGACTGAGATCGCGTTACATGTGCATCTGAAGTAGACTTTTTAGTTTTCTTTTCCGGTGCATCACTTTTGCCTTTGATGATTTTCTCAACTTCGCGAACAGATAGTTTTTCATGAATAATACGATCGAATAATTGGAGTTGAACCTTTTCATCGGCTATAGCCACAAGTGCTCTTGCATGTCCCATTGAGATTTCTTTTTCCCGAACTGCCAACTGAATGGGCGCGGGGAGTTTGAGTAGTCTCAAATGGTTAGTGATCGATGTGCGGCTTTTCGAAATTTGCTGTGCGAGCTGGTCCTGAGTTAGACTGCACTCCTGGATTAATCGTTGATAAGAGAGTGCAACTTCAATAGCATTGAGATCTTCACGTTGTATATTTTCAACCAGAGCCATTTCCAGCATCGTCTGATCGTTTGCGACGCGAATGTAGGCCGGGATCTCTTTCAAACCAGCTATCTGTGAAGCTTTGAATCGTCGTTCACCCGAGATCAATTGGTATTTGTTGCGCCCTAGCTTTCTCACCGTAAGCGGTTGTATAATACCGTGTTGTGCTATCGATGCACTCAATTCTTCCAGGGCTTCTTGTTCAAAATGGGTGCGCGGATTAAAGGGGTTCGCCTCAATGGCTGTAATCGGCAACATAGCCACGGAACCCAAAACAGAGGAGTCTGATAGATCTCTAGAGGTGATATCTGTGGCAGAGCTTTCTAATAAAGCACTTAATCCCTTTCCTAATGCAGGTCGTTTTTTTGAATTAGAGCTCATCGTCTATAGAAATTTTGTTTTCGTCTGTATTTATTTTTGTTGCTTGATTTTTTTGAAGGATCTCACGAGCCAGGTTTAAATAGTTGACAGCACCTTTACTTGAAGCATCATGCATGATAATCGTAGATCCATGGCTCGGAGCCTCAGCTAAGTTCGTGTTTCGGTGAATAACCGTGTCAAATACCAATTCCTGAAAATGTGTTTTTAGTTCTTCCACCACGTGGTTCGCCAAACGCAGACGTGTGTCGTACATCGTAATTAACAGTCCTTCAATATCTAACCCTGTGTTTAAGCGACCTTGAACTATCTTTATGGTGTTGAGTAGTTTTCCCAATCCTTCAAGCGAATAATATTCAGACTGCACGGGCACAATTACAGAATTAGCAGCTGTCAACGCATTCACAGTAATCAATCCCAGTGAAGGCGAACAATCTACTAAAATAAAATCATAGTCGTCTTGAACCTTATCCAGTACTGTTCTCAACAAGTGCTCACGATTCGGCATGTTGATCATCTCCAATTCAGCTCCAACCAAGTCAATATGTGAAGGTAAAACGTCAAGACTCGGATTATCCGTTGAGAGAATCACTTCTGAAGGATGCACATCGTTAATGAGACAATCGTATATATTTTTCGTTTGTTTAGGATCGAATCCCACACCAGAGGTGGCGTTGGCCTGAGGGTCTGCATCGACGATTAACGTTTTATATTCGAGCACTCCGAAACTACCTCCTAAGTTGACGGCGGTAGTCGTTTTCCCAACTCCTCCTTTTTGATTTGCAATGGCAATAATTTTACCCATCTTTATTTTTCTAATTTTATGCTTAATAAAAAATCCTTTGAACAAGATAATAAATAATCTCGCGATGGCACGATAAAACGATCATAAATAAATGATATTTTTTGCCTCTCGGAAGTTGAATTATCCTTCTAAGTCATCGAAATCTACTGAGGAATAGTCGGATGAGGGTAACGCGTTCTCGTATTCTGGCAACTCTCTTAATTCGCTGATTTTTGCTAATGCATCTTCCAGTCCTCCGGTAAACTTATCGAAATCCTCTTTGTATAAAAAGATTTTGTGTTTTTGAAAGGAAGGTTTGCCATCCTGAAAGGTCTTTTTACTTTCCGTCAAAGTCAAATAAAGGTCGTTATTCCTGGTGGACTTGACATCAAAAAAATAGGTGCGTTTACCTGCGCGCACCACTTTTGAATAAACTTCGTCATTTCTTCCTCCATTATTCCCTTCACTCATATCTCTACTATTTTATCAATAGAATACAAATATTTGGTTTTTTTTTCAGTCGTACAACATTTTGACTAAACTTGTTAATAACTTTACAAGATGATAAGTTGAAATAAAAGTTGCATTTATATGTCATTAATAAATAGGAGATCAATTGCTTATATATTTTTTTCTACTCTTTTTCTTTGCAATTCCTGTAAGCAAACCTCAGATGAAGTGGAAAACCACACGTCTGGATCGACGGATACGAAGGATACCACTGAATTGATTAAAAGAGATAGTCTTCCAGCAGAACCTTCCATGAAAGCGGAGAAAATAGAAGTGCCGGGAACACTTGAAAAACAATTGATGGCGGAAGGATTGGTAGACGTGCAGTCGATCGATAGCACTATTGAGGTAACGCTAAAATATGCTACAACAGATAATTTTGTAGGTATCGTTTTGTACGATTCGCTCAAGAAGGCCTATCTTCAACCTGAAGTTGCTGAGCGATTGCACCGCTCACAACGCGCTTTGCAGAAAATTGACAGTACACTTTCATTATTAATTTACGATGCCGTTCGACCGCGTTCAGTGCAACAGAAAATGTGGGATGCCCTGGACTCTGTTCCTGTTCGGCAGCGTGTAAAATTCGTGAGTAACCCTAAAAATGGGAGTATTCACAACTACGGTTGCGCGGTTGATGTAACAATCGTTAATACGCTTTCTGGTCGTCCATTAGATATGGGGGCGGGGTTCGATGATCCAAGGAAAATAGCCTATCCGAGGTTAGAAGATAAAATGCTGGAAAGTGGTCGACTGGAAAAAATGCATCACATGTATCGCAAATTATTGAGACAAGTGATGAAAGAGGGTGGATTCTGGGTTTTACCGACTGAATGGTGGCATTTTAACGCTTATTCCAGGGCTCAGGCTAAGGAGAAATACGATCCTATAGAATAAAACGTTCACCGTCGTCCGGACAAAAAACAGGTTCAAAAATTGTAGAAGCTTCTTCGATGTGCTGCGCCATGTCACGATATCGCGCTGAAAAGTGTCCAAGAATAAGCCGTTTTACGTTCGCTTTTAGTGCAATCGTTGCTGCTTGTTTTGCTGTAGAGTGATAAGTTTTAATCGCGCGCTCTGCTTCTTTATCAATAAAGGTCGCTTCATGATAGAGTAGGTCACTGTCTTTTATATATGGAATGACGCTGGCATCAAAAGCGGTGTCAGAGCAAAAAGCATAAGTTTTTATGGGCTTGGGTGGATAAGTTACAGCATCGGATTTGACAATTTTCCCTTCGTTGTCTTCAATATCTTCTCCATTCAGCAGTTTATTAATGTAAGCGACACTGATATCCTCTTCGTCGAAAGCTGTTTTATTCAAACGTCGTTTTCCTTGTTTTTCGCTGATCTTATAACCTTGTGTTTGAATGCGATGATTGAGTGGAAATGTATCAATGCTGAGACAGTTATCTTGAAAAACGGTTCCGCTGTAATTCCGTTCTATTTCTACAAATTCGATGGGAAAACCCTTGTAGATTCCTACGTGTTCGAATTGTTGAGTGAGGAATTTTTTAATGTTTTGTGGACCTATAATGCGCAGGGGTTGATCTCTTCCCAGCAGTTGCATCGTGCTAATAAGTCCAGGAAGTCCAAAAACGTGATCACCATGCAAATGTGAAATGAGTATGATATCAAGTTTTTGAAATTTGACCTTGAATTTTCGAAACTGCAGTTGAGTTGCCTCTCCACAATCAATCAAGATATGTCGTTGGTGGCAGTTGACGAACTGAGCGGTAGTACCCCGCGATAAGGTAGGAACAGCAGCACCGGCACCCAAAATCGTGACATCGAATGACATGAGAAAAGTTAAGGATTGAGCTCACTTAAGGCCGCGTCTACATCTTCTCTGATCATCAAGACGCGATCCAGTTGCGCAATTTCAATCATTTTTTTTACGTTGGGTTGCAATCCAGCCAAAATAAAATGACCACTCGAATCTTTGCAAAGTCGATTTGCTGTTAAAATAGCACTCAACCCTGAAGAATCGCAATAAGAAGTATGCCCAAGATCAATGATAATGTTATTGACACTGGATTTGTTCAGGTTTAATATAGCAGATTTGAGTTCTGGCGCAATAGCAGCATTCACTTTATCTGCGTGCGATGTAATTACGCTATAGTTATCTTGTTCAGTAACTGTAAAGTTCATTCGTTTTTTACTTTGTATTCAAAAATAACAAAAATTATTGACGTTCAATCTTTACGGCCAACAAGTAAATGATAGCCATGCGTATTGCGACGCCATTTTCTACCTGATCCAGAATAATAGCATTTTGACTATCAGCTACATCACTGGTAATCTCAACACCCCGATTGATGGGACCCGGATGCATAACCACAATTTCCTTTTCTAAACTGTCCATTAATGATTTATCTAATCCATAACACATAGCATATTCGCGCAAGGATGGAATATGTTGCATGTCCTGTCGTTCAAGTTGGATGCGTAACATATTAGCTACATCACACCATTCCAGTGCTTCGCGGAGATTATGACTAACTTTCACACCTAAGAGCTCGATGTGTTTTGGGATGAGCGTAGTCGGACCACAAACCATTACTTCTGCACCCAGCCTTTGCAGCGCATAGATATTCGATAATGCTACTCTGGAATGGGAAATATCTCCGACAATAACGACTTTTTTTCCCTCAACTGTTCCTAATCGTTCGCGAATGGAGTAAGTATCCAACAATGCTTGTGTGGGGTGTTCGTGTTTTCCATCTCCTGCGTTTATGACGCGGGCGCCAATACGTTCCGATAAAAATTGGGCGGCACCAGGGTAGGGATGACGCATCACCACCATGTCCACCTTCATTGAAAGAATGTTATTCACTGTATCGATCAGTGTTTCACCTTTACTTACAGAACTGCTTGAAGCGCTAAAGTTAATGACGTCAGCACTCAAACGCTTCTCGGCGAGTTCAAAAGATAATTTCGTTCGTGTAGAGTTTTCAAAAAATAAGTTTGCAATGGTAATGTCGCGTAAAGAAGGCACTTTTTTGATGGGCCGATTGATGACCTTTTTAAATTGATCTGCTGTTTGAAATATGATTCCAATGTCTTCAGCAGAAAGCTGCTCGATACCCGTTAAATGATCTACACTTAAATTATTCATGCTCATTGGGCGTATATAAAATGACTTGATCTGTTTTTTCCGTTGCTTTCCACTCCACAGTTACGCGTTCTGATATGAGTGAATCGACTGTTTTACCGACATAATCTGCTTGAATAGGTAAATGCCGTTTAAAACGTCTATCGATAAAAGTGAGCAATTCGACTTCTCGCGGTCGCCCAAAAGCCAGGAGCGCATCCAGGCCGGAACGGATCGTTCTTCCCGTGTAAAGGACATCGTCTATAAGAACTACGCGTTTGTTTTCAAGTGAAAAATCGATATTCGTTACACTGGGGACGGGCGGTTTTTCGCGTCGTCTAAAATCGTCTCTGTAAAAGGTGATATCCAACGTGCCACAAGGAATGGAATGACCAACAATCGTTTCAATGAGTTCCTTCAGTCTATCGAGTACGCGAACACCTCGAGGCTGCAATCCAATAAGGACAGAGGAAGAAAAATCATCGTGATTTTCGATGAGCTGACGACTGAGGCGTTGCAAAGTGAGCTCAAATTGCTGTTCATTCAAAATAACTTGATTCTCCATCGGTTCAAATATAGAATTTATCGCCCATTTTTTGTGTGCTTTGTGGAATAAGTTTTTTACTGTTTAGCGTAAAAAGCTTCAAATTAATTACTCTGGCACGATTTCAGGTTTGTAACTAATTGTTTAAAACGGCTCTACTGTTATTTGAATGGATAAAGGTTTAATAATTGGATGGCCAAGGAGGAATGATTGTTGTTTCAGCGGTTGCATCGGCGAGGGATT
>CAYFTH010000106.1:0-10958 GCA_964346075.1 uncultured Fluviicola sp.
TCAATCAGTTCTGTCTCCTATTGATAGCATAGTAAGAAATAAATAAAATAGATACCTTTTGTTTGTGATTGTGATAGTTGCCGTTAAATCATCAAAATGTTTTCATAACGGGATTAACGACTTAGCTTGGTAAACCAATTCATGATAATAGAAAGCATCGCCAATCCAACAATGCGTATGAAGAGATTCACGCCTCAGCAACTTCAAGAAGTGCTTCTTTAAAATCCATTTCACGAGGCCCATATCATGATAGGTTGAGGTGTTTTATAGCTCATAAAAGGGTTCAATGTCATTACATCTGATTCGATTAGACACTCCCCTACATTCACTTTGTATTACTTCAGTCCTTTTTTATGGGGCTCCGCTTTTAATTTGGGAATGGTAAAGCTAAACGTCGTTCCCTTGTCTTCTTCGGAAGTAATCTTTATAGTTCCCCCCAGATTATCTATAATCTTTTTAACCAAAGCTAGACCAATTCCTGTGCCACCTGTCGTTTTAGAATTGGCAAGGCGCTGAAATATAACGAACACCTTTTCGTGATAGTCCGCATGAATTCCAATACCATCATCAATTACATGAAATAAATGAACATCTTTCAATTCTTCATAATTAATGGTGATTTGTGGATGTAATTTTTTGGGATCACTAAATTTGAGCGCGTTCGAAACCAAATTTTGAAAAACCTGTTGGACGGGAACTTTCCATGAATAAATCACGGGCATTGTATCCATAGTAATTTGAACATTTTTTTCTTCGATGGATTTCCTGTGCATGGCAAGAACATTATCGAGGAGCACTGAAAGGTCGAAAGTTTCATTTTTTTCATGTCCTCTTCCTGCTCTCGAGAAATCCAATAAATCGAGTATAAGTTCTCGCATCCTGCTCGCACCATCTGTGGCATAATGTATATAAGTCTTTGCTTTTTCTCCTAACCCGTCACCGCATTTTTTTTCGAGCAAATCCAAGAAATTTGTAATCATTCGCAGTGGTTCTTGTAAATCATGCGAAGCTACATAGGCGAATTGTTCTAATTCCTGATTAGAACGATCTAAAGCTTTCACTTTTTGTTTCAGCTCGAGATTAAGTTCCTTCAATTGTAATTCAAATGCTTTTCGTTGAGAGATATCTGTGATTGCACCAAGCGCCCGAACAACTTCTCCTTTTTCATTGCGAATAAAATGAGCTCGATTGCGGACATAACTATGTCCTCCATCATTTTTGATTATTCTGAATTCGGTGATCCAATCATCTTTGAGATCCTTACCGTCTATTTTGGCCTTCAATTGCTGGTTGATTTCAACGGCGTCATCTGGATGACATATTGCTGCGGGCAAATCAAAAATATCCTTCATATTGCTTTGGATATCATAACCAAAAAGCGTGTCAAATCCATGTCCCAAGGCAAATGATCCTTTTATAAAGTCATAATCCCAAATCGCATCATTTGTAGTCCTTGCAATCAATTCAAAACGTTCATTACTTTCTTTTAACTGCCGTTCAAATTTTGATCGCTCTGTGATATCAATACCGACACATTGGATTTCACTCGGTTGATTGTGTTCATCTTTAATACAAACAAAATCCCAAATAGTAGTTTGACCACCTGGACGTTTCGTTTTTTTATTAAGTACCACCTGATAAACTGATCCTGGTCGCTTTATACATTTGGCAACCGTTGAAACTACACGCTCCTGATGTTCATCAACAGCCGTTTTACCCGCCTGACCACCTATTATACCATCAGGATAGAGCCAGTCGTATTCCGATAAAAACTTGTTATTTACGAAAGTAAATTTTCCCTCTAAATCTGTACGAACTACGTAATTCGTTTGTGAATCAAATAAACCGCGGTATCGCGCCTCGCTTTTTTTTAGACGTTTTAAGTTTCTTTGATTTTCAGTAATATCGCGAGAATTAAGGACAAATCCTCCAACGCTGTCTACATCAATTGCGTTAGTAATGACTGTCTGCAACCAGCACCAATTACCTTTGCCATTTTTAAAGCGATAAGGTTCTAATTTTATGCGTTTTTTACTTCTCGCATCATTTAAAGCAGTTAAAATGCGTTGCTTATCTTGTTCGTGAATATAATCAGTAAACTTCATCCCTTCCAGATCGCCTGGTTTAATATGAAGCACGCTACTTGAAGATGGACTTACATAAGTTTGTCTCAATTCCCGGTCAAGGGTCGTTATTACATCTCCACCTTCGTTTATAAGTGCCTTGAACCGCCTTTCATTTTCACGAATGATCGCGTCCTTTTGCTTCAATTGGCGGAGGTCTGTTCCAATACCATAAATACAGTTTTTACCTTTATATTCAGTGGCCGCAGCTTTGAATAAAAAAGGAATTTTACCACCGGACTTGGTTGTCAAATCAACTTCGACTTCAGCGAATCCTTTTTGAAATGTTTCTACTATTTTTTGTTCTGCTTTTTTTCGTTCTTGACCCTCAAACATCTCAGGAGGTTTTATTGACCTGATCTCTTCAGCGCTATATTCGGAGAGTTCCAGTAACTTTTTATTCCACATTAATTGGTTACCTTCCTGATCAAATAAAAAGAATGACGAAGGCAAATGATCGAGCAATCCTTCCAGTAACTCTTTTTCACTTTCCAGTTCAAGTTGTAGTGCACATTCTTTAGAAATATCAACCATCATGCCGGTTAAACGGTGTGGGCGCTGTGCTTCATCACAAATCATTTTTACACGTTGTTGAAACCAATGACAGGAACCATTTTTGTCTATGATGCGGTATTCCAACTTATGGTCTTCACCTTTTACAATATGTTGCTGATACTCCTGCTTCACACGTTCGCGATCTTCAGGATGAATCTTACTGAGCCAAAATTCGTGACTCATCAACCATTCATCGCGCGAATAACCCAGCACATCTTTAATTTGCGGACTGATGTACAAGAAATCAAACGATTCCGGATCAGCCTCCCAAAATATACCATCTGCATTTTCGAGCAAAAATTGAGCTTGACGTTGTGATTCATTGAGTTGAGATTTGGTTCTTTCGTAATTCGTAACGTCAAAAAATACACCCGTTAAATATGCCGGAACCCCATTTTTGTATGTTAACTCTGCTTTGGAGCGAACATAAATGTAGTAACCTTCGGCATGCTTTATTCGCTTCTGGATATTATAAGTAGCACCTGAATTAACAGTTTGATCGAATTGTTGTTGAGCCTTTTCCAAATCATCGGGGTGAACTAAATCAGCGAGTAACTCGAGTTCAAAAACCCCTGAGGACGGTTCCATGCCCAGCATATTGTAAACACCATCAGACCACGCCATGGTGCTGGATTCTAAATCAATTTCCCAAACGCCTATCCCCGCTATTCGTTCAATTAAATCGAGCCACTGGCAGTTTGCATCTCCTGTAAAGTTCATTCGCGAAGCTTTTATGACGTATTTTTAGCACAATTCTGTCAAATTCACGACCAACATACGATTTTTATTGAAAAAAATAAGTCTAAAAAAGTTTTTTAGTTCCAGACAGGCATATTTAAAATGTACGCATCTATAAATGGACCTTTCACTTTAACTTTAAAAAAAAACAGGAGTATATTACACAAACCAAGTGTATAAAAAGTGAAAGATTGCTCTAATGTACAGGATTGATGTCTTACAACAGCTTCATATATTGAAGTTTGAACCTCAAAACTCACTTGAACAATGGAGTAACAATTCAAGCCGTCTGGTGCTCAACAAACAAAATTAATTTTCTTGTTTTTCGATGAATTGCAGCGTTAAAGAACAAACCTCATAAAGTTTGGGAGGCAGATGATCTTCTTTGAAAGGGTGTTTTGATCCAAAAGTATGATTGGCATCGCGAATCACGATCATTTTTCCTTCCGTCCAGCGACTGAGATTTTCCGAAGCCGTAATCGAAACCGCTTCATCAACATCTCCATGCAAGTGCAATGTCGGTTTATCGAGTTGTTGAGCTTTCTTTTCTATAGAAAGTGCTTCCCGATGTTGCTCCCAATCTTCATACATGCTGTAACGATGAGGCATTTCCTGGCCTGTTCTTCCGTTTTTCACATGGCGAACCCCTTCTTTTCTCCATTTTTCCAGCTCCTCTCCTTCCGGGAATCTTGCTGGTATGGAATCAATTCCCGCCCAAGTAATTACCGATTTTACCCGTGGATGATGTCCTGCTAAAATGACATCTCCACCACCACGACTATGACCGACAAGGTGTAAATTGACCTCCAGTTCTTCAAGCTGATTCATGATCCACTCCATGGCTTCTTCAATGTCTTTCACTTCATAAGAGTATCGATTGTCACCAAAAGCATCTAAATCAGGAAAATCAATTGGTTCATCAACAGTTCCACCGTTGTGACTCAAATTCATTTTACAAAACCCAATACCGCGATCGATAAAATACTGTTGTACCATGTTCCAACATCCCCAATCCTTGAACCCTTTAAAACCATGTACAAAGACAATAATATCTTCACATTTCACATTGTCAGGAGTCTCTAAATCTATTAACGATTCGCGCCCCTCAGCTCCACGGTATACGGCGTTTTTTAACTTCATATCATTCACATTTTGTGCCTTTCAAAGCTACATTTTTTTCGATAAATAAGCATAATTTCTTTACTTCTTTGCCGAATGAAAATATTTTTGTCGCTTTTTCAACACTCAGGAATATTGAACGCTCAAAAAGAAAAGTGCTTTATTGAAATCGCTTTGAAGAGAATCACTATTTTTGAAGATCATGAAACATCTACTTCATCTTATAGTTATTGTAGTCATCTGGAGTGCATGTGGCGTTCCCATGGGTGATCGCGTGGATGGCGACAACCTGAGTGTTTATTACCTGGAAGGCATCGACAAAAAAACAGCTATTCAATTTACCAAGTATTGGCAGAACCAGGGTTTTACAGGTGATCGCAAGCAAACCATACAGCTGGAAAAAGAAAACGGTGAGATACTCACAAAAATAATTGAACGGAAAAGTTATCAGAACGACCCACTTACTATTAGCGAACAAGCTCAACTTCAAGCGCTTTCGCGCCAACTTGAAAAAAAAATATTTAACAACGAGACGCGTATTGTGATCACAGATAATACGTTTCGTCCTTTAGAAAGAAATTAATATGAAAATATCCGGTTCTATTTATTCCGATAAAAAACGTACGCTTCAATCGACAATTATGGATCTTGAGGCGCATCAGGTAGATATGCTGCACGTCGATTGTAATGATGATCCATCGGTATTTGAGGATATTGCTAAAATACGTGAATGGTGCTCTATGCCAATTGATTTACATATCATTACCCAGCAACCGGAGCGGTATTTTGATCTCTTGCGCAAGCACCCGGTAGAATACGTTACTTTTCAATATGAAGATCTGGATCATAAACTGGAGATTCCTTCGGATATAGCTGGTGAAAAAGGCTTAGCCATCATCACACCTACTCCTATCACCGCATTTGATAAGTATGCTGATTTCGATTTTATTTTAATGATGGCCACCATTCCCGGTCAAAGTGGCGGTGTATTCGATCCCGAAAACTTTAGAAAAATACGCGCTTTCCGCAAAAAATACCCCAATAAAAATGTTCATGTAGACGGTGGCGTCAATGGTGAAGTTTCATTTATATTACGTAATATGGGCGTACACAGTTCTGTATCCGGTAGTTTCTTATTTAAAGCTGCGAGCGTAGGACAGGCGCTGATGGACCTCACTAAACGCGAAATTGAGTCGCGGTTTAAAATTGAAGATTTCATGATTCCCCGGGAAGAATGTCCGATCATCGAAAAAAGTCGTTTGACCCTGGAAAATATACTCAAGTCTATTGAAACGGGCGGACTGGGTTTTACCATCGTTGAAGATGAACATCAAATGCGCGGCATTATTTCAAATGCAGACATCAGAAAAGCATTACTTAAGCATTTATCCAATATTGAAGAAATGGATCCTGCCACGATGATGAACGACACGCCAGTCACGATTGCATCAAATGCCACTGTTGACGAAATGTTGAATAAAGTTCGTGGCCAATCATTTCCAGTAACCTACCTACCCGTTCTTGATGACACCCAAAATGCAGCAGGAATTGTTACCTTTGTAAACCTCATAAAAGGAGAGATATGATCTTAAAATTAGCGACAACGATTACGAAAAATGAAGCTTCAGCCCTTGCTGAGCGCGTAAAAGCTTTTCACGTCACTTACCAGGGAAGCGAATATATGATCACGTCTTCCTCCGTGAAGACAACACCCGAACTACTAACAGGAAAGGTGGATAAAGAATGGGTTTTTCCGAATGACATGCAGCTTGCTTCACGAGATTTTCAGGAAGATACGCGAACAGTTCGTATCGGCTCACAAACCATTGGTGGTGATACCAATCACACCCTTCTAATTGGAGGTCCTTGCTCCGTCGAATCTGAAACACAGATTCAGCAGAGTGCTGAACTACTGACATCGCTTGGATTGACCACATTGCGCGGAGGCTGCTTTAAACCACGCACCAGTCCATACAGTTTTCAGGGACTCGGTTTAGAAGGGTTAAAACTGTTAGCTAAAATGCGCAAGGAGCACGGTCTTAGTGTTATTACGGAAGTGCGGGATGCCACGCAAGTTGATCAGGTCATTGAATACAGCGATGTTGTTCAAATTGGGGCAAAAGCAATGTACGACCAGGGTATTCTCCGAGCCTGTGCAAAGATCAATAAACCCGTTTTACTCAAACGCGGATTTGGTACAACCCTTCAGGAGTTTGTACAAGCTGCAGAATTTATCCTTTCAGGCGGAAATGACCAAGTGATTTTGTGCGAGCGTGGCATACGGACATTTGAAACAAAAACCCGATTTACATTAGATCTTTGTGGTGTTGCTTATCTACAAGAATATACTAATCTGCCCATCATATTGGACCCCAGTCACGCGCTCGGATTCCGATATGGAATTGAAAAACTCGCAAAAGCGTGCGTAGCGATGGGCATTGATGGTTTATTGATTGAGGCACATCCAGACCCTACTGTTGCGAAATCGGACGCAGCTCAGCAATTGACGCATGAACAATTTATTCAACTCAAAGAAAACATTACACCCGTAGCAAAAAGTGTTGGTTATAAGATAATTTAATGCAATTACTTGAACAAAATATTAAGGCTTATTTTCAGCGCGTCGAGCGCGATTATGATGCGTTTTTAACCGCTCAACAAGTCAAGAAAATTGAAGATTTGTCCATTGGCAAAATCTACGCCTTTTGTCAGCAAGAGGAATTGGATTTCGACAATCTACTAACCAAACCGATGTTCGTTCATCCACAAAAGGCACAACAAATAAAATTATTGATTCTCGATATTGACGGTGTCATGACAGATGCCGGAATGTTTTTTACCGAAAATGGTGATCAATTGAAACAATATAATGCTAAAGATGGTATGGCGGTTCGCGCATTAGCCGATTCGCACTATTCTGTTGGGATTATTTCATCTGGTTTTAAGCTTAATATGGTGAAAGACCGCGCAGACCTATTGAAAATTGAACGTGTATATGTAGGGCGCGAACCAAAGATTTCTGTTTTGCAATCGTGGTGTGATGATATGCGGATCACTTTTGAGGAAGTCGGCATTATCGGCGACGATATAAACGATTTGGAAGTAATGAAATCTGTTGGCTTTAGTGCCTGTCCAGCTGATGCCGTTCCGGTTGTCAAACAACACGTAAATCTCGTTCTTCAAAAACGTGGTGGTAAAGGATGCGTCCGCGAATTTATTGACTATTATTTGCTCGATCAGCCATTAGGAAGTTAATCTGATGATTCTTTGTTTAACGCACTACCCTTTTTTGTTTTAACGAGGTCCTGGGTTAGATCCATATACGCGCAACGGCATGGACTTTTTTGCGACTCCTTTCCACTGATGAATAAATCAGGTTAAAAGAGTTCTGTTCCTTTAATTGATCGGTGAGCTCAACCTTTTAAAAACCGAAAAAATATTTTTTTTATTTCTTATCTCGTTATCAGTCGATTCGGGTATTAAAGCCAAAAAAAGTCAAAAAAAAATTCATTTTTCACTTGTCAGACTAAAATAACACCATATATTTGCACCCGCAAACGCTTTAAAAACAAAGGAAAAACAACGGTTTTTTCAAGTTTAAAATAAACAATTTGATTCCGTAGCTCAGTTGGTAGAGCAACGCCCTTTTAAGGCGTGGGTCCTGAGTTCGAGCCTCAGCGGGATCACCAAAAAGAGTGTATTCGAAAGGGTACGCTCTTTTTTTTATGCTTATTACTTTTCTAAAACAGTAACTGAGGCGAGAAGTTTAGAATCAAGTGCAAAAGTTGGGGACTAAAAATAAATTTCAGTTTATCGGAATAAATTTGACTCAGTCGTCCATAAACGTTTTAGCTGGTGAGTTTTTAGACTGAGTGAAATAATCTTTGAAACTGATGAATTCGAATTTTCAAAAAAACTGAATGCGAAACAAAGAATGACTTAAATCCTTAAACCTATCGCCAATTTTTTATAAATTTACTTTCAAGGACCAACCGTCCGCTGTAACCCACCAAACGATAAAACTTATATTGATTTATTTAACAAAAACCAGTAGCAGTTTTTAAAATTCAGTACATTTGATTTCAAATAATTAAAAACTATCATACTATGAAATCTTTAATGAATACGAGAGCACTACATTCAATCTCCATTTTTCTGATGGTAATTGTACCAATTTGGCTTTGCGGTCAAACACCTGAACAATTAATAGAGTTTAATGATGCGGCTCCGACGGGAGGTTATTACTGGCCTACACCAACGGGAGTGGATGGTACCATATTTTATCAATATGAAAATAGCGGTGGTTCAAATCACTACCTCTACGCAACAAATGGAACAGCTGGAGGGTCTGAGTTGTTGAGAACCTTTAACGGACCGATTTCCCGACCACACATTATTAGCAATGACCAGTACTTGTTTTTAGTCGACGATGATGGGGATAGCAAATACGAAGTCTGGACTTCAGACGGTACGCCGGGAGGAACAGAACAACTGATTGAATTCAGTCAAACTTCTTCCGATTGGCCGGTAGCAACAGTTATTAATGACAAGGTATTTTATCAGTACAATACATCTCCTTCATCAGGTTATCTTTACGTGACTAATGGTACATCGGCGGGTTCTTCTCAGCTCATGAGTTTCAATAATATGCTTAATTTTCCTCATATTAAAGACCAGACACAGTATCTTTTTTGGACTGATAATAATGGAGACTACAAACATGAATTGTGGACTTCAGATGGAACTAGCGGGGGAACACAACAATTGTTCGAGACACAATCCGTAAATGGGGCTGGTTCTCCTGCATATGGAACTGAGGCCGGAGCAAATATGTTCTACTGCTTTTTAACGCAATCAAATACCGGTGAATTGTATGTGACCGATGGCACTCCAGGAGGTTCTAGTCTCGTGGGATCATCTGTGAGAGAATTTCAATCACCTCATGCTATTGGAAATCAGTTTATGGTTACGACTGATGCTGATTACGACGTGAATGGCGAGATTTGGACTTCAGATGGAACGAGCGCAGGAACAACGATGTTGTTTGAAAGCTCTACTGCTTATTATGCAGGGGCTCAAACAAATACCATTGTAGTAGATGGCATGGCTTATTATTCATACTTTACAACCAATTCAAATTATCAGTTAATAGCATCAGATGGTACATCGGGAGGCACGAACCTTTTGAAGACATTTGATGAGTCTTTTGTTTCTCATCACACCATCAATGGAAATCAGTACCTGTTTATTGCAGACGATGACAATGACAGTCGTCTTGAAATTTGGACATCTGACGGTTCTGTTGGCGGGACTTCGCAATTGCACGAGTTTAGTAATACTGTCGGGTCATATTTCCCCACTTACTTTGAGAGAGATGGAAAAAAGTATTACCACTACACAGGCAGTAGCGGAAACACGTATTCTTTAGCTTCAACAGATGGTACTTCCGGAGGGACATCTGAAATTTTTTCAAGTAATCAAAGGTTAATACGTCATCATGATATCAATAATTTCGGAGGACAATACCTATTCATAGCAGACGACAATGGAAATCAAAACCTCGAAGTGTGGACTTCAGATGGCTCCAGCGGAGGAACAGAGTCAGTTTTCGAATTTGGTGCAGCTCCAGCTAATAACACACCAATTGTATCAGGAGTCAATGGCATTAATTATTATCAATATGAGAATTCCGGTGGTGGATCCTCGGACCTTTATGTTTCTGATGGAACAAGTGCTGGTTCTTCCAACCTTAAAACATTTAACGGAAAAATTAACATTCCGCACAGTATAAACGGGGATCAGTATCTGTTTATAGCTGATGATGATCAAGATGGAAGACAAGAAGTATGGAGTGTTTCCAGACTCGCTGACGTTGACGAAATTAAAAACCAACAAGCGTTTCAAATTTACCCAATCCTGCGCGAGATTTCCTCACAATAACAAGTGATGAATCATCGGCGAAGATGAATTACACTATCATTGATCTCATGGGAAAATCGATTGATGCCGGGCAGATACAAAATGTGTCCAATAGTACGATCTCAGTTCAGGATTTGCCCAAAGGTGTATATATCCTTCGCTTGAAAAACAATAACTACGATGAACAGTTTCGAATTGTGAAGCAATAAGGATTTATTTTTTATACAATACTTTAACTCCCTGTTTATTTTCGTAAACAGGGAGTTTTTTATGTTATCAATATAACACGAATAATTATATTTCTTCACTACTTTCAAACCAAACTATTTAATTTATAGGATTTATAGACTCATACAGGTTCTAATTCCACAAGAGAAAAAAGGTGAATTTTAGCTAAAAAACCCATCCGACGTCAAAAACCGACAAACTCATAAAATGCACCAAATCCACTTATCCAAATCCTGAATTTCATACTCAATTAGCTATCTTTACGTCATTAAAATA
>CAYFTH010000107.1:0-10904 GCA_964346075.1 uncultured Fluviicola sp.
ATACCACTGTAGTAAAACTGACAATGTGTCCTGGTTAGTAATGACAAAAAAAGCCTTCCTCAAATTTTGAGAAAGGCTTCTGCTCGAAATATGAGTCTGCTAATATTCGTCCTCGTTGAAGAAAAAATCTTCTTTTGATGGATAATCGGGCCAAATATCTTCAATATTTTCAAAAATTTCATTTTCGTCCTCAATGTCTTGTAAGTTCTCGACAACTTCTAAAGGTGCTCCCGTTCGAATTGCATAATCAATCAATTCATCTTTGGCTGCTGGCCAGGGAGCATCTTCTAAATAGGAAGCTAATTCTAATGTCCAATACATATTATTGTCGTTTTTATTTGCAGATTTTGTCTAAAGCGCAAAAGTATATTTATTTTTTTTAATTCCAAATTAAAAGCTTGTCAACACGCAAAAGCTATAATTAAAGGAACTACATTCTTGGTTTCCAAGGCGTTTCTTTTGCTCCTAATTTTAAGGTAAGCTTTCTTGCTAAAACAAACAAATAATCACTCAATCGGTTCAGGTACTGCACGATTTTTTTGTAGTCATCCGTTTCATCGTGTAACGCTACGACGAGGCGCTCTGCTCGTCTACATACGCATCGTGTAATATGACAGGAAGAAACAGTCGTATGTCCGCCCGGAAGCACAAAAGACTTCATTTCGGGCAGTGTTTCATTCATCGCATCAATAGCCTCTTCCAAAAACGTGATATCACTTTCTGCAAGTCTTGGAAGTTCCATTTTAGTTCCTTCTGGAGATTGCGCCAGTAGAGACCCAATCGTAAATAAGCGGTCTTGAATTTCAATTAACTCGTCTTTTAGTGGCTGGTCATCAACGGGTTGGTCGCGCAACATACCAATCCAGGCATTGAGTTCATCAACTGTTCCATAACTTTCGATGCGAATATCGTTTTTGGGAACTCTTTTCCCTCCAATCAGTGATGTTTCTCCTTGATCCCCTTTTTTCGTGTATATTTTCATTTCTTTGGTTTTTCTTGATGAACAAGTATAACAGATTTTTGTGTTGCCGGGGTAGCTTTAATGCGTTTTTAAAAAAATCAATCTGGGATATGGTTCACTTTATTTCGAGTAAATACGAGATGTTAGAAGGGCTAGAAACATTCTAGTAGTTGGTGTTAAGAGGTACAAAAGTTTTAGAAAGCAGAATTAAAAAAACTGAAATATTTAAAGGTTTTTCAAAACAATACCAACGTTTATGATAGGGCCTTGTCCTATATTTCTTCCACTGAGCACGTAGGCTAGACCGGTGTAAAACCCTAGACGATTCCTAAAAGGTATGTAATAAGTTCCTCCTACTTTGTGATAACTCACGCCTAGTTGTCTAAATGAGGGAGGAGAAGGTATTCCTTGATAATCAAATCCACCAAAAGTATAGTTATTTTCATACCAGATATCGAAATAGTACTTAGCAGTAGCTCTGCCAACTTTAAAGCTCCCATTCGTTGAGTTAGGAACAGGATCGAACTTATAGTTGTAGGCGAATTGGAGTGTAGCAAACCAGGTGTTTGACTGAAAATGAACAAGCGGCCTAACATCTAAGATATTTGCTTGCTGACCAATAGCATTTATGCCTTCAGTTTTATAATCAGCCAGGTTTGCTGAATAACCTCCTGCAAGGCTTATTGATAAATCACCCTTACTCAATTCTTTTTTAGAGATGAGGTATTTAAGAAAGATGCTTCCATCTTGAACAGAGCGAAAAGCACCTATAGAAACATAAGGTATGTTTAGATATAGATCTAGCCTATCGTAAAGGCCTGTTCCGACTGTTAAGCTCGAGGTTATTATAGTTCTGGAAAGATTAATTCTATTTCTTCCTGCAAAATAATGGGTGTCAAATTCTGCTCCTCCACCGAATGCGACTTCTATGTTCCCTTTTCCCTTGTAAAAACCATCAACTCTACCCTGTGATAAAATGGTCGATGAAAATAAAAGGGGGAATAAGAACAGCACGTAATAATATGAACCTTTTCGCATGAGGTAGCTTTTTATTATAACTAGTTCGAATAATTAAAAATAATACAATGAAATTGTATTTCCTTACAAATAAACGATAAAAGCGATGCACGAACTTAAAAAACTTTAGTATCTCGGTTTTTTTGCCGTTCGGTGTATTGACCATAACTATTGCTCCAAATAAAAAAAAGCACCGAGTTACCCCGATGCTTTAACTGAATGTTCTATTTAACTTATGCGTTCAATACATTTCTTGAAATGACAATCTTCTGAACTTCAGAAGTACCTTCGTAGATCTGAGTGATCTTCGCATCTCTCATTAATCGTTCAACATGATATTCTTTTACGAATCCATAACCCCCATGAATCTGCACAGCCTCAACTGTTTGCTCCATAGCAACTTTCGAAGCGTACAATTTCGCCATTGCACCAGATTGATCATAGTTTTCACCATTGTCTTTTTGCCATGCGGCTTTATGAACAAGTAGACGTGCTGTTTCAATTGCAGTCGCCATGTCAGCAATTTTAAAAGCGATCGCTTGATGTTTCATGATTTCTTTTCCAAAGGCTTTTCGCTCTTTGGAATATGCCACTGCGAGCTCCAAACCGCCTGAAGCTATTCCGAGCGCTTGAGCAGCAATTCCGATACGCCCACCGGAAAGTGTTTTCATCGCAAATTTAAATCCAAAGCCATCTTCACCAATGCGATTCTCTTTGGGTACTTTCACATCGTTGAACATCAAGGTGTGCGTGTCACTTCCGCGAATACCCATTTTATCTTCTTTTGCTCCAACAACGAAACCATCCATGTCTTTTTCAACGATGAAAGCATTGATTCCTTTGTGTCCTTTTTCTATGTCAGTTTGAGCAATAACTAAGTAAACAGAAGCAGAAGAACCATTTGTGATCCAGTTTTTTGTTCCGTTTAATAAATAGTGATCACCTTGATCAATAGCCGTTGTCTTTTGTGAAGTAGCATCAGATCCCGCTTCAGGCTCCGAAAGACAAAATGCTCCAATTTTTTCACCAGAAGCAAGCGGTTTTAAATATTTTTCCTTTTGCTCTTCTGTACCGTATGTTTCAAGCCCCCAGCAAACGAGTGAGTTGTTGACGCTCATGCAAACAGATACCGAAGCATCAACCTTTGAGATCTCTTCCATGGCAAGCACGTAGGATAAGGTATCCATTCCGCCACCACCATATTTGGGATCAACCATCATTCCCATAAATCCTAATTCGGCTAACTGCTGAATTTCGTCTTTCGGAAATCGTTGTTCATTATCCCGCTCGATGACGCCTTCTTTTAAGACGTTTTGAGCGAAGTCTCTTGCCGCGTCCCGCACGGCCTGGTGTTCTTCTGATAATTGAAAATCCATATAATTACTTCTGTTTTGTTATCAATAATTTATTCTTTTCGATAGGCAAATTTAGCAAGAATACTGTATTTTATAGTTGATTCCTCACATAATAATTGTCGTAGATTGTCACGAAGCAATTATTTCTGTATAATTGAGGACGTAAAATTAGTAGTATTATTTTAAATATGACCTGAAATTGACCAACATTTTAGTGGTCAGGGACTGATGCGTTATTTCAGATTTTTGGAGGAAACGAATTGTCGGTTATAAGGTTAAATCAAGGCAACACTCAAATGAAAAGATTCCGATGGATAGGGCTTATGTCGGGAACATCACTAGATGGTCTTGATGTAGCTGACGTCACTTTTTTAGTGAATGATAGAAATGAAACCGTTGCTTTCGAGTTGAATGGCACGGCTTATTACGATTATTCCGAGCAAATGCGAAAAGCATTGAAGGAAGCCGTTTATGTGAGTGGCGAAGCATTAGCTTTGTTGAGTTTGGAATTATGTCAGTTTTATGCCTTATCTGTTAATGATTACCTCAAAAAATTTCAACTTTTTGCTAGTGATTTTGATGGACTCGCGAGCCACGGTCAAACTATTTTTCATCAACCCGAGAAACGAATGACGCTTCAGATTGGAAATCTTCCTCACCTTGCTATTGATACTGGTATCACAACGGTTACTGATTTCCGTTCCCGAGACGTAGCGTTGGGCGGAAATGGAGCTCCTCTCGTACCTATTGCTGATCGTGATCTTTTTTTTGATGCCGCTGATGGTTTTTTAAATTTGGGTGGGTTTTCTAACCTTTCATCGACCCAAGGGAATGAAATGAAGTCGTATGATGTTTGTCCTGTCAATATTGTTATCAACCATCTCGTAATGCAACAGTTTGGTTTACCTTTTGATAAAAACGGTGACAAGGGTAGAGAAGGAAAAATTGATCAGAAGCTGTTGGATACACTCAATACACTGGATTACTACGCACAGCATGGACCTAAATCATTAGGCTGGGAATGGGTCCAGCGAAATATCATTCCGTTGTTGACGAGCGAATATGCGTTAACTACTTACTATTATCACTGTGCTGAACAGATCGCATTCAACCTGCATCGACATGGTATAGATGCTGTTTTTATTACTGGAGGAGGAGCGCACAATGACTTTTTAATTCAATTGATTGAGGAAAAATATCGAGGTCAAGTGATCCTCCCCACAGCTGAAATTATTGATTATAAAGAGGCCATCGCTTTTGCTTATTTGGGGTCCTTGCGGGTGCTTGGTAAAACGAATGTTTTATCTACGGTAACGGGGGCAAAAGCAGATAGTAGTTCGGGAATTATTACGCGTCCATGAATTTTAATCGACCACGGCTCCTTTGATTAGAAATCTTTTTTACTTTTGCTCAGTTCTTAAAATTATACTATGAAGGAATTATTGGCTAAGTTTGAAAATAAGCAACCAGAAATCGTCTTTGAGTGGAGTGATCCTGAAACAGATGCCGAAGGCTGGGTGGTTATTAATTCGCTGCGAGGAGGTGCTGCTGGTGGTGGAACGCGGATGCGAAAAGGATTAGATAAACGCGAAGTAGAATCGTTAGCCAAAACAATGGAGGTGAAGTTCACTGTTGCAGGTCCACCCATTGGTGGTGCAAAATCTGGGATTAATTTTGACCCGAAAGATCCCCGGAAAGAAGGTGTCTTAAGGAGATGGTACGCTGCGGTAACCCCCCTGTTAAAGCATTATTATGGTACAGGCGGGGATATGAATGTGGATGAAATTCATGAAGTTATTCCTTATACAGAAGATTGTGGCGTGTGGCATCCTCAGGAAGGAGTTTTTAACGGTCATTTTCAGCCTAGAGAAGCACAAAAGATTCACCGTATCGGTCAATTGCGGTATGGAGTATTAAAGGTTATAGAGGACGAAAAATATACACCGAGTATCAACCGTAAATATGTCATTGCTGATATGATTACTGGTTTTGGTGTTGCACAATCGATTGAGCACTACTATAAGCTCTGGAGTGGAGGCGTCAAAAATAAAAAGGTGATCATTCAGGGGTGGGGGAACGTTGGTTCCTCTGCTGCTTATTATTTGGCACAAAGCGGAGCTAAAATTGTAGGTATTATTGACCGCGCCGGAGGGCTCATCAATGAAAACGGTTTTACTTTCCAGGAGGTGCGAGAACTTTTCCTCAATAAAAACGGGAATGAATTAAGCGCTCCTGATATGTTGACTTTTGATGAAGTCAATGATAAAATATGGGATATTTCAGCGGATATTTTTGCGCCTTGTGCTGCATCTCGTTTAATTACGCAAGATCAGGCTACACGAATGATTAAGGCTGGAGTAGAAGTTGTATCGGCGGGCGCTAATGTTCCTTTTGCCGATCCCGAAATCTTTTTTGGTTCAATTGCCAACTACGTAGATGATCACATTGCGGTCATTCCTGACTTTATATCTAACTGTGGAATGGCACGTGTCTTTGCTTTTTTAATGTCTGAGGATCTTAAAGAACTGACAGATGAAGATATTTTTAAAGATACTTCTGATGTCATTAGAGCAGCGCTAGAAAAAACACATCAAAAGAACCCACAAAAAGTTGGGATTGCTAAAGCAGCCTTTGAAATTGCCTTGAAACAATTAGTTTAACACATTACATGCTATTACTATGGAACTCTTTATTGTTGTTGTATTCGTTTTAGGGTATCTGGCTATTACGTTGGAGCACAGTCTAAAAGTTGATAAACTTGTACCTTCTTTATTAATGATGGCGCTAGCCTGGGCGGGGATAGCTTTCGGCTTGCCTGATTTCACCTCCTGGTTCGATTCTGCCAATCACGAGATCATGAATCTTTCAGATGTTGGTGTCAAGGAGAAAGGTGAATTGATGGAAGAAACGTTGCTGCATCATTTTGGAAAAACATGTGAGATATTGATTTTCTTAATTGGTGCCATGACAATTGTTGAAATTGTCGATCACTTTCATGGGTTTTCTACCATTAAAGGTTTTATACGAACGAATAAGAAAAAGACACTATTGTGGCTCGTTGCCGTTATGGCTTTCATTTTATCTGCAATCATTGATAATCTCACAGCCACGATCGTTTTGATTACTATCTTAAGAAAAATCCTTGACGATCCGAAAGACCGTATTTGGTTTGCTGGTATAATTGTAATAGCAGCGAATGCCGGAGGTGCCTGGTCTCCAATCGGGGACGTCACCACAACTATGTTATGGATGGGAGACAAAGTTACGGCCATCTACTTATTCGAATACTTAATTTTGCCTTCACTCGTATGCATGCTTGTGCCTACTTTTATTGCGAGTTTCTTAAAGCCTTTCCGCGGTACTTTTACGCATTCAGAAGAGCAAATTCAAGTCAATTCAAAAGCTTCTCTCATGCTCTACCTCGGTTTGGGAATGATTGTTTTTGTCCCCTTATTTAAGACTGTGACCCATTTGCCACCTTATGTTGGAATGATGCTTTCTTTAGGCGTGGTTGCGCTATTTGCAGAGGTGATCAGCGTTAGACAATTTAAAATGTCATTTATAGGTGTAGTCAAAAAGGATAAAGCACAGGATTATGTATCACCCGAACCGCACGGGCACCATGAAAGTCCGACTTTTCGCGCATTGACAAAAATTGAGATGCCTTCTATATTATTTTTCTTAGGAATTTTGATGACGGTGGCGGCGCTTGAATCGCTGGGACTCGTTTTTAACTTTGGACAATCCGTTCAGGAAAGTATGCACAATGATGTCTTCGTGATGTTACTCGGTGTAGGGTCTGCGGTGATTGATAATGTACCGCTTGTTGCCGCTAGCATGGGAATGTTCCATGAGGGAACGGATCACCATATATGGCATTTTATTGCATATGCAGCCGGAACGGGAGGTTCTATGCTAATTATTGGTTCTGCATCTGGAGTTGTTGCAATGGGGATGGAGCGTATTTCCTTTTTCTGGTACCTCAAAAATATTTCTTGGCTGGCACTGTTAGGTTACCTTGCGGGTGGAGGAGTTTACTTGCTTATGGATATGCTAATATTCGCTCATTGATGTAACAAATATTAATTAAAATCGTTAATACCGATATGAAAGGTTCGTTATTATTACAAGTCGCTCAAGATTCACTGGAGACAGGAATGAGTGAAGATTATCAGGAAGTAGCTATGTGGCAGGCCGTGGCCGATGCCGCAGATGGAGTAATGGGAAAAATTATTCTAATCCTGCTGGCAGGGATGTCTATATATGCTGTTTACGTTTTTGTAGAACGGTTGTTAGCCTTGCGACGTGCTTCTAAAAAGTCGCCAGATTTTCTTTCTCGAATAAAAGATTATTTGTCAGACAGTAAGGTGGAAGAAGCAAAAGCGCTTTGTATTCAAACGGACTCACCATCTGCCAGAATGTTGGAGAAGGGGATAGATCGCCTGGGTAAACCAGTTGACGTCGTTGCTTCAGCAATTGATAACACGGGTAAACTTGAAATTTCGAGACTCGAACAACGATTAAGTTTTTTGGCTACGGCAGCGGGGGTAGCTCCTATGATTGGTTTCTTAGGAACGACCATCGGAATGGTGAGCGTCTTTCATGAAATGAAAAAGTTGGATTCGCTGGATCTCGGAACGATTGCACCTGGAATTATGACGGCAATGATCACTACGGTTGCAGGACTAATTGTCGGTATTATAGCCTATATGGGGTACAACTTTCTGGTTTCAAAAATATCAAAGGTAGTTTATCGCATGGAAAACGATGCCATGGAATTTATGGATATTCTTCACAAACCTTCAAAGTAATTAATGGATGAATTTTGGCTCGCAAAATAAAGTGAAAGTTGAAGGCGGAATGGCTTCAATGACAGATCTTGTGTTCTTGTTGCTGGTGTTTTTTATCATCATGAGTACCATGGCTGAGAAAAATACGCCAGTTGAATTGCCGCAGCCCACTGAGAAGTTGGAGAGCTCCATGGAAAATACGACGACCACGGTAGTCATTACGGAAGATGATCTTTATCAAGTGATGTTAAGTGATGTGAGTAGTGTGCAAAATCCATTCAGTGTAAAAAGTGAGGGAGCTGCATATGATCAGATGCGCGACTTTTTAATACAAGAAGTAGAAAAAACACCTGAAAAGAAAATAAAAATTGCTGGGGCTCGAAAAGCGAGTTATGAAGCTGTTTTTCAGGTTTTAGCACTGGCTAAAAAGCGCAGATGGAATCCTGTTTTAGCTTACGATTAATGAATTCTTTAAATTATGGCACATGTACCTGTTGTTCGAAAATCGGATAATCGCAGAGGAATTATCGCATCGATAGTGTTCCTTTTAGTCGTGCTATTTTTACTTTTTTTCGTTAAGTATCAGGAACCAGACCCTCCTAAAGTAACTGAGTCTATTCCCATTACGATGACACAAAATGGGATAGAAAACTTTGAGGTCGATAATGGAGGGGGAGGATCTCCAAGCGAAAACACGAACCCAACAGAGGAAAACCAACAAGATCCCGAAGAACAGCCTGTTCAAGATGAATCACCAGTTGAAACACAGACTGGACAAGGTGATAGTGAATCTGATGTTACCGCTGAAACTGAATCGCAGTCCAACCCTTTTTCTGGAGACGGTAGTGGCGGACAGGGTACGAGTGGCAACGGAACGGGGTTTGGAAATGATGATGGTCCTGGGACGGGCAATGGTGACCCTGGTACGGGTGCAGCTGGTGATCGTGTTCGTCTCACGAATCTTCGTACAAACCCGAGTACGTCAAATGATCAAGTTTGTCAAATCGCGTTGAAACTAACAGTCGACTCCAGAGGTCAAGTTGTAGCTGCTTCTAGTATTCGTGACCATACGACGACTAGTAATCAACGATTAATTGATGAGGTAATACAACTTGTCAAAGAAGAGGTCAAGTTCAAAGAAAAGCCTGGAGCGCGCAATGAGACGGCGTATTATACAGTAGAGGTACAACCAGGAGGGTGATGAGGTGTTCAGATGAACAATACAGACAACGAATAGACTGGTTGTTTCGACAGTATCCTGCTTTCCAGAAGGTCGGAGAAAAAGCATATAAGCCAACGCTGGAGAATACAAGCCTTTTAATCCAGGAGTTCAATATTGACATGAAAGCCATGCGCTTCGTTCACGTTGCTGGAACTAATGGAAAGGGGACTACAGCCTCTATTATGGCGAGTGATCTCAAAGAATCGGGTTTCAAAACAGGGTTGTTTACTTCGCCTCATTTAAGTGACTTCAGAGAACGAATACGCATCAACGGACAAATGATCGATCATCAGACGGTCTGTGATTTCATTGATGTTGTTCAGCAAAAGGAATTCCAAATTGCACCTTCTTTTTTCGAAATTTCTTGGGTGTTAGCGCTGAAATATTTTGAATCGAAATCTTGTGACATTGTAGTCGTGGAAACTGGACTAGGTGGACGGTTGGATGCCACCAACGTCATTGCGCCTCTTTTGAGTGTGATAACTAATATTGGGCTTGACCACACAGCTATTCTTGGAGAAACATTTGCTGAAATTGCATATGAAAAGGCAGGTATTATTAAACGAGGTGTTCCCGTTGTAATTGGCGAGAAACGCCGGGAAACGGTCCCTGTTTTTGATCAGGTCAGTGAACAACGAAATGCACCGCTTATATACGTGGATCAAATATCGCGTGCGACAACATTTGAACTCAACCAGTCAACTGCTCGCGAAGCACTGAAAATATTACCTTTAAGAGGATATCAGTTTAATGTCGCTAGATTTGAACGAGCCATCCGTCAGTTGACGGAAAACACTGGGTTTACGGGGCGTTTTCAAGTCATACAAAATGATCCGGTTGTTGTATTGGATGCTGCCCACAATGAAGAAGGAATCAAACGATTGGTCGAAGACATAGAACATCTTTACCACGATAAAAAAGTATATGCGATTTATGGAGCTTCGAATGACAAAAAGCTGGAGCAACTCTTGAAATTGATACCTGATGACTGGTCAATGTATTTCACAACTTTTAAAAACAAGCGTAGCATGAAATTGATTACATTAAAGTCAGCGGCTCGCAAAAACAAATTCAAGTCGAACTTTTTTAAAACCCCTCATGACGCACTTAAATCAGCTCAACATGTTGTGAATAAAGAAGATATTATTGTGGTTTTCGGAAGTTTTTTTCTGTTAGAAGAAATTATTTAATTTTTTTTAAATAGAATGCTTGCAGGTTTAAAAATACACCTTATATTTGCACCCGCAGATTGCACAACGGTGCAGAAACGCTGCAAGTTTAGATCGATGTTTTTCGATTAAATTTTATTAAAATGGGCTCTTAGCTCAGTTGGTTCAGAGCACCTGCCTTACAAGCAGGGGGTCACTGGTTCGAATCCAGTAGGGCCCACAAAAATTAAGCTCGACACGAAAGTGTCGGGCTTTTTTTGTTTGGGCATCACTGGATGAGAACCATCGAACCGAGGCTTCAGCCGAGCTCACAACCGGAATGAAATGGAGGGCGTAATCCAGTAGGGCCCACAAAAATTAAGCTCGACACGAAAGTGTCGGGCTTTTTTT
>CAYFTH010000108.1:0-10461 GCA_964346075.1 uncultured Fluviicola sp.
TTTGTCAGATGTTGAAAGATGATTTATTGGCATTGTGCCGATAATCATTTATTTCATTGTGGATTATTATGAGCATATTAAAAAGAAGAACTAAACTTATTAATTACACGAAATGAACAAATTCATCACCCATAACAGACTCACAATAGTAAATTTTACAATTGTATCCTACTTTATACTACTGTGGTTTGTAAATTACTATAGGATAGACTTTGTATTAATTGGTGTTTTTAGAGAGCTGTTGACGATTCCCTTTCTACTGGCACAACTATTCTTTTTAGTATTTGGAGTGATTTATTTAGTTCAACATAAACTGAATGTCTTAAACTTAATTAGTTTGCTTGCTCTCGTCATTTGTTCAGTACTCACCATTGGTAGTTTCTTTTGACACGAGATTTCTGGAAAAGTTCTGAGTTGACTGCTCATTTTTCGCTGCGTTATCTCCACCTTTCAAATTAATGTTTAATTTTAAAATACAGCAGACGTAGTATAGCTGTAAACCGCTAAAACAAACTGAATGTCAAAGCAAATAAAACATGTTTGGTACGCCAGTTATGGTTCTAATATTTTGGAAAGTCGATTTCACTGTTACATTCTGGGTGGTCAACCGAATGGGGCTCAAAAAACGAATCCAGGTTGTACAGACAAAACATTACCGATAGACAAAGCGGGAGTATCTATCAATAGCGAACTTTACTTTGCAAAGAATGCAAAAGGTTGGGATTCATGCGGTGTTGGATTTATAGATCCTGAACTGAACGATAACATTCAGACCTATGGGAGAATGTACTTAATAACAGTTGAACAGTTTATTGAAGTTGTAAAACAAGAAAACAATTTCAAAGGAGAATTACGCATTGATCTTAAGGAAGCTAAAGAAAAAGGTTCGCTTGTTGTTAAAGAGCATTCCTGGTATGGAAACCTCCTTTATTTGGGCGAGCAAAAAGGGCACCCCATTTTCACTTTTACGAATGAACGAAAACTGACCGAAGCGATCAACCCGCCAAGCGAACAGTATTTACGAACCATTATTAACGGACTCAAAGAAACCTATCATTTGAACGAAATCGAGCTCAAAGAATATTTTGAAAATAAGGTAGGGATCAAAGGTTATGAGATTGAAAATAAATTATCTGAATTAATCAAATCGGATTAAAATAAGTGTGGGAAGGTTGTGTTGAAATGAGTCTTGTGTCATGGTTTTTGGTCAAAAACGCATGCCACAAGAGTTTTCTAAGGATTCTATAGCTGCGGATTGAAATCCGCAGCTATAGGGGTAACCTCACGATTAGCGAATCATGAAGAATTCGTCTATTATTCAAAACCATGGCAGTGCATTTCTTATAGTTGATTGGTGTTTTACCTTTTTTTATCATCATTGCTTGTAACACTTACACTGTGAATGAGAAGGAAAAAGAAAACCTTCAGGATGATCTTGAAAAGAGTTGATCCAAGATTCCTATAGCTTGGGTTGAAATCTGCAGCTCTAGTGAAATTACGTGTTGATGCTTCGATTTATCCTGATTAAGCAATAAAAACTGAATTGTTTAAAATTGTTAAGGCTTGATTTTTAACAAATTAACATATTTGTTTATTTTTATTAACTTTACTGGTCCATGCTAAATGTAATAAAATGAAAGCCTTGCTCTCCATATTCGTCTTTTTTACTGTCTTTAGTAACTCTTTTTCACAAACGGGTCCAGGGGGAGTAGGGAATACAACGAATAATGGGTTATGGTTGAGAGCGGACATCTTAGCACTGGCTAATGGTGATCCTGTGTCATCCTGGAATGATGCTTCAGGGAACGGCAATAATGCGATTCAGCTCACGGGAGGAATTCAGCCTATATTCAATACTGTCGGGAGTATGAATGGTATGCCAACTGTTCAATTTGACGGAAATAATGATGAAATGGCCGTTCCAGACTCACCAATTCTGGATGGAACAGCAGGAATAACGTATTATGCAGTCATCCGACCGACTAATTTAAATGGAGCTCCCAGAGGTATCCTAGGCAAGAGAATCACATATACAATTCCTGCAGAATATGCTTACACGTGGTTTTTTTGGGGTGGTAATCGAATGTATTTGGATGTAGTCACCAATAATAACCGGTTCAATAGTGGGGCAACCACTTTTGCAAATAATATAAATTATATTCTGTCCTGGGATTATGACGGGACACGTACACCCGGAGTCCGAAGTCGCCTAAGAAACGGTAGTAACGCTTTTTTAAGTGAATTCGAAAGTTCAGCAAGCATAGGAAACAGTACTGAAGATTTATGCTTAGGCGCCTTGAATGTTGGTTACGGAACCTATTTAGGTGCTGAGTATGCTGAGGTTATTCAGTATAATTATTCGCTGGATACCATAGATCATATTTTAGTTCAAAACTATCTTTCTGCAAAATACGATATATCGATAGCTGCGAATGATTTATACGATGAAGATGATCCAGCAAATGGGAATTACGACTTTGATGTTGCGGGAATTGGAAGAATTGATGCGTCCAGTATTAATGACGATGCTCAGGGATCTGGTATTGTGCGGATTCTCAACCCTACAGGTTTAAATGATGATGAATTCTTGATTTGGGGACACAACAACAGTCCCTTTTTGTTTAATGAAACCACCGATGTTCCAGGCCCTGTAACTAATCGTTTCGCAGGTCTTTGGAGGGCAAGCGAGGTTAACTCTGCTCTAAACTCTGTAGATGTAGGAAGTGTCGATATGCGTTTCGATCTGACAGGAATATATGCTGGAACAGCAGCTGATTTATATTTACTGGTTGATACTGATAACGATGGAATGTTTTCGGATGAGACCCCTCTATCAGGAGCAGTTGATCTGGGTGCAAATATTTTTGAATTCTCAGGTGTTACGGCGATTGAAAATAATCTACGATTCACTTTGGGAACTATTCTCTCACCCTTACCTGTCGAATTATTATCGTTTGACGCTGTTACCGTTGATAACAGACTAGTAGAGTTGGTATGGCAAACTTCATCAGAAACAAACAACGATTTCTTTACCATTGAACGTTCAATTCATGGTAATTCCTGGGAGGCAATCCATACAGTTGACGGCGCAGGAACCTCATCTGCGTTGAACACTTACACTGTAATAGACAAAGAACCTCATCATGGACTATCTTATTATCGTTTGAAACAAACAGACTATAACGGTGATTTTTCTTATTCTCAGATTAGAAGCGCAGCTATTGCTGCTCAAAAGAAAGCTATTGTTGTATATCCTAACCCAACAAATTCGAGCTTTGTAGTAACGGGAGATGAGTCAGAACTAAAAAACATTAGAATCACGAACTTATTAGGCAAAGATGTCACGGGATCTACAATTATTACAAAAGTCAATGACACAAAGTACATTGTCGATATTTCCCGCTTAAGCAATGGAGCATATAGCCTATCCACAAGTAATGCCGTGATCCATGTATACAAGAAATAAGGTGGCGCTCATCTCAAATAATTGTATGATTTCAAGAGACCATAGTGATAGGATAACTCTAAAATCCGCAGCTATAGGGGGGATATTTGAACCCTGATCGCCGAATTGAACGCAACCTTTTACATAACATATTGACAACATTCGAGCTGAATTTTATTTCTATCTTTACTTTACAAAACACAGCAATATGAAAAAAGCGCTCTTTATAATTGTTATACTCTCAACATGTTTAAGCCTAAAAGCGCAAACAGTTGGATTTTCTTATTTTTTTCCAAAAAATGGATACTTTGGTAGTCCTATTGCTCCCGTGAACTTTAGTTTACCACTTTCTTTTGGTGAATACATCCGCATCACACCCGGAATTGGGATGAACAATATTGGCGGCATGTCGTTAAGCGGTTTGGATGAGCAATACAATTCGGCACGCCCACTAGTCGGTCCTTTTCAAAGTTTAAAACTCTCACTAACACCTTCAATTGTTTTTCCTGTGACTAAAAGTAAGAAGAAAGTAGCTGAGATCGAATTGATGGGTGGTTATTTGGGGTTTACGTCTTTCAACACCAAATTGATGAATGATGAATTTGACGATATGCTTATAGAAACGCACAGTTATCAAATGGTTGAATCCCGCGCGAACTTAGACCCATCATTCCTGGGGCACGGTTGGGTATTTGGACTTCAGGTTGATATTCGCCTGAGCGATAAAATCTGGGCATTTATTGCGGGAAGGTACTATATTGCGGGTCAATCTATGAATATAGAAGGATCGTATGAGTACCTCAAAGATGGAAATGTGAATAGTAAACCCATTAACTTTGACCAGGCCAGAATGAACTACGAAGGTTTTGAAATCACTATCGGTGGAGGGATCAAGTAACTCCATTTAAGCGTTCATTGAAATTGCTTTTTAAAGGGTGAAATAAAGCGATTGAGAACCTTATGAGATTGGACACATGGAGATTATCTTCGTATACTAGATTGATTTTTTTAGGATGATAATAAAACAAGGTACCGTATTACCGACAACTGGTATAGGAACAGGATATCTACTCTTGTTTATCTATGGAATTATCGGATGGAATATGGGGTTTCAAGAATTATTAAAAATTCCTCTTGCCTATATCTTGATTCTGATTCCGGCATCCATGCAATTTTCTTTTAAAGACTTTGTCATAAAAGAAAATGATTTAGAAAATTATTATTACAGCTATAAAATTCTCTTCATATTTCAATTTGAGGGACAATTCAAGTTTACAGATTTCAATTCATTCGTTTTACGAGTGAAAAGCTTGAGTTATAACGTACAACAAGGAGTTGGACCGGGTATTTCAATAACGGAGGGAAAACATAAAGAAAAATATTTAGCTATAGTGGGCTATGAGAAGAATGGCAAAAAAACAGAAGTTTGTAAGGGAAAGAAACAAGAACTTGATCATGTAACAAAAACTTATATCCAACCTTTAGAATTACCTGTATACCTAGGAGCACCAAAAAAAAGGTTATGAATACGACCCCAGCTAAAGTCAGTTCTAACTCGTGATAAGCCTAGGGTGCTGCAAGTGGGAAGTTACAACTGCCAAAAGCTAGATCTGTTTTTAATTCAGGTAGTTGAATACGTAGATGATTCATAAATTAGATTTATATAAAAACGAGTTGCTATTCCGAACAACTCGTTTTCATTGAATTAGTGAGTAGCTAGTCTAAATCAAATCGATCTGCATCCATGACTTTTGTCCATACTTTTACGAAATCCTTTACGAATTTCTCTTTACTATCATCTTGTGCATATAGCTCTGAATAGGCGCGAAGAATAGAGTTCGATCCAAAAACAAGATCAACACGAGTTGCCGTCCATTTCTTCACATCCTTTTCTCGATCGATGATGTTGTAGGTATGCTCATCCGCAGGTCGCCATGAATAGTTCATGTCAGTCAAGTTGACAAAGAAATCATTCGTGAGTGCCCCTACATTATCTGTAAACTGACCGTGTTTAACTCCCCCATGATTCGTACCCAGCACACGCATTCCACCAAGAAGAACAGTCATTTCCGGACCTGTAAGCCCTAGCAGTTGTGTGTGATCCAACATCATCTCCTCAGGTTTTTGATCGCAACCCTTTTTTATAAAATTACGATAAGCATCACCAATCGGTTCGAGGTATTCGAAAGACTCAACATCTGTCATCTCTTGTGAGGCATCACCGCGCCCTGGAGCAAACGGAACTTCAACATCAAATCCAGCATTCCTGGCTGCTTTTTCGACACCAACATTACCTGCCAATACGATAGTATCTGCAATGCTAATTTTAAACTCATCAGCGATAGGCTGAAGAACCGAAAGTACTTTAGACAGCTGTTCGGGTTCATTTGCCTCCCAATCTTTTTGAGGAGCTAAACGAATTCGTGCACCATTGGCACCTCCCCGAAAATCAGAACCTCTGAATGTTCGGGCGCTGTTCCAGGCTGTAGCGACCATTTCGCCGATGCTAAGGTCTGTAGATCGTATCTTTTCCTTTACGGCAATTATCGAGTAATCCTTTTTCCCTTTCGGAATAGGATCTTGCCAAACAAGGTCTTCTGTGGGAATATCCGGGCCAAACCATCGGTCTTTAGGCCCCATATCTCTGTGTGTAAGCTTAAACCAAGCTTTTGCAAATGCTTCGGATAATGCTTCAAAGTCGTCCTTGAACTTTAAGGAAATTTCTTTATAGATTGGATCAAACTTCATTGCCATATCCGCATCTGTCATCATCGGATTGAGTCTTGTTTTAAGATCTTCCACATCAACCGGCATATCTTCTTCTTTGATCTCCTTTGGCTCGTATTGATTCGCTCCTGCGGGACTTTTGACCACCTCCCATTCGTGATTAAACAACATTTCAAAATAACCGTTATCCCACACTGTAGGATGTGTCGTCCAGGCTCCTTCCAATCCACTTGTCATCGTATAACGCCCTTTGCCTGATTTGTGTGGGTTTTTCCAACCAAGTCCTTGTTCATCGACATCAGCCGCCTCAGGTTCAGGTCCTAACTTACTTTCTTCGATCATACCGTGAGTTTTACCTACGGTATGACCTCCAGCAGTTAAAGCTACAGTTTCCTCGTCATTCATAGCCATACGCTTGAAGGTCTCACGGACTTGCTCACCTGTTTTAACAGGATCAGGTTTTCCGTTAACACCTTCAGGATTTACGTAGATCAACCCCATCTGTACAGCGGCCAACGGGTTTTCCATTGTATCTGGCTTTTCAACATTTGAATAACGTTCATCACTCGGTGCTAACCAATCTTTTTCAGCCCCCCAATAGGTGTCTTTTTCAGGATGCCAAATATCTTCCCGACCAAAAGCAAAACCATATGTCTTTAGTCCCATACTCTCATAGGCAATGGTTCCTGCTAAAATAATGAGATCGGCCCAACTCACTTTATTTCCGTATTTCTTTTTGATTGGCCAAAGCAGACGTCTGGCTTTATCAAGATTCACATTATCAGGCCAAGAGTTTAAAGGTGCAAAACGTTGATTTCCTGTGCCACCGCCACCTCGGCCATCAGTAACTCTATAAGTCCCGGCAGCATGCCATGCCATACGTATCATTAATCCACCATAGTGCCCCCAATCGGCAGGCCACCAGTCCTGGCTATTGGTAATTAATTGATGAAGATCTTTCTTTAATCCTTGAACATCTAGTTTTTTAAGTTCTTCCTGGTAGTCAAAGTCTTCTCCAAGTGGATCTGTTTTGCTATCGTGTTGATGAAGAATGTCAAGATTGAGAGCTTTTGGCCACCAATCCATAACATCAGCTTCTTTTTCCGTATTAGCCCCGTGCATGAACGGACACTTTCCATTAGATGATTCACTCATGTTGTATTTTTTTAAAATTAGACTAAAATATAGTAAAAAAAGGACAATTAAAACGGCTTTTACGGCCAAAAAAGAGGCTGTTGGATGCCCAAACAAATTTTCAGACTACGAAATAAAGCCTAATCGAGTAGGAAGATAGGGATAAATTCCCTATCTGTCCTCTCACACCTCCCTGCGTACCGTTCGGTACAGGGCAGTTCCTTAAGTTTTAACTCTAACATTTTGGTAATGTTATCATCCGTGAGGTTGTTTTTAGTTATCCCAATGAAAGTCTGCCCTCCCATTGATTAAAAAGCGAAAGACCAGGGATTGATCATTCTGGCTTTTTATTGATACTATCTTTTATCACTGATTTTTGTTACTCTAAATTGTTCCTACTGGTTTGTTCTGTAACCATTTGTTTATTTTTTCGTATATTGCATGGAGTCGGAGATTATAATATTTTTATATATTTGTTCTCCATAAACAAAATATTCCTAAGTGATGTTTGTTTATATATGACCAATAACGCAAAACAAATGGTTGAATCTACAAAATATAACCACAACACGTCTAACGATAGTGGAATGAGAGATGAAAAGGTTCATGAATGGTTTCATGGACTAATTCATTCCGTAAGAACTGATCAAATGTTATTTGAGCAAAATGCTATGAGTTCTGAGAAGAAGTCTCTTTATCGCGATTTGGCCAATGGTGATAAAGAGACTCTAGGTAAGAGAATTCTTACTGAAGTCCGAATGGATGTTATAAAGGATGTATTAATAGAATATCTTCTTGAACTGTCAAATAGGGAAGTTCAGTTTAAAGAGTTAGCCTTCGATTTGGGTGTTAATCGGGTGTTGGTATGGGCTGAACTAGCTAACAATGACGAAAATTCTGAAGATGACTTAATTTTATCGGAGGCAAAAATCAATGAAAAATTTTATGATTTCGGTTTCGGTATCTCCTCGACTATTGTATTTGAGGAAGATCAACTTAATATCCCCTCTCATTATCAAATATACAAGGAAGAAGATTAGATAATTTGCCTTCTTACGACGACCATATATCACAAGCCAAAAGCAACCTCTCATTCCTTGAGTCAATCAATAATGATGAAAATGATAATTGGGATTGGCAGGTGACGGTTGCCTTTTATTCAGCATTACACTTAATTAATGCTCATACAGTTAAAACAACTGGTCAGTCTTTTAGAACTCATAAAAATGTTGATCATCAAATAAATCCATTCGGGAATAGACCTGCTTCACTCCCCAACGATATTTACTTGGCATATGAAAAGTTATCTAATCTTTCTAGAAGATCTAGATATTTATGTCATGATAAACATAAGTCGAAAGAAGGTGTGTTTTTTACACACGATACTCATTTTGCGAAATCGATTAAGTGTTTAGATAAGATACTAGATTTCATGAGAGATAATTATGATGTTAAGTTTGATCAATTAAGGTTAAGGTGTATTGATTTAAAGAAAGCATCTACTAAGAATTATGAAGCTGTAGATCATTTATAGATAAATAAGATTTTGTCTCAAGCCGAGGATAAATCTGGTTTTTTTTGTAAAATGATATATTTCTGCATGCGGTTGTAACATTCTCTGTCTTGGATCGATCCATAAGCTACTGTTTAAACTTTTCGGATTCTGGCAGTGTAAAGCTATTCGAATAAAATTTAATTTTTATTTGCTCCTGGTACCGGATCAAGTTCTGAAGTTTGATTTTGTAGTTCCTAATGGTACTGGGTTTTAATTTAGACTTAACAGGTTGAATATAAAGATCAATAAAATAAGATAGTTGCTGTTCTGGTCGCTTGCATAGTTTAATGCTATTTCATCAATTCCTTTGCTCTCGAAAATTCACTCAAAAGTGAATGCGACTTAATATTATAAGCCGTTCGCTCTAGTAATGTCTTGATAAATTTTGCCTTTGGTGAATTGCCTTTCATTTTTTGGGCTGTCTGATCCTATTCTTTCCGCTGGATCTTTTCACCCATCGAAAATTCGGTCTTGGTTCCTTTATATGTTAATCGACAATATATGCAGTAGGATTGCTTTTTGTCGTTATTGGATCGTAGAAAAAAATGAACTTTAGCCATGTTGAAGATCATAGTGTGAGATTAAATGGTTCCCCTATTTTACTCTCACGGTTTTGTAAATGTTTCAATCAAAAAAGAGCCCCCGAAAATGGGAGCTTTTACGGCTAATGTTGCCAATTGTGACTCCGGCAGGATTTTAGATCCTTTTGTCTCCGAATTCCGAATGGAAATGCGCAAACTCGTGCCTCGTGTGCTATTTTTTTATACACTTATTTCTACACTTGAAAATGAGTTTTCAGACTTCGAAATTGCGCGTATAAAAAAAGCCCAACGTTTTACGTTGAGCTTTTTCATTCTTTGTGACCCCGGCAATCGAAAAATCTAACTTTTACAGTGATTTAAATGAGCTTTTGAAGTACTAAAAACTAAAAACACATTTAAGAAATTTCAATGTGTTTTTGGGTAGCGTGCTTCTTGTTATTTACTATTGAATTATGTTTTTCCTCAAACACTAATGTTACCTCATATTCTTCATTTAGCGGTTTTAGCTCTTCTAATACTATTTCAATAGTTTCAATATTGTCACTTAAATTAGAATTTGATTGATGAATAAAGAATGTCTTTGATAGAGTAAATACAGGTTGAATTTGACTTTCGATGAATTTAGATAAAAATAGTTTGTCTGAAGCTGAACTAAGGTACTGCCCTGATCCTTTTTGATTAAAGCGAATCGCAAGGTTTTCTGCCACTTTCATCCATTCAAGCGAAGATTTACCAAAATGAGAATTGATTTGAATGATAAAAAATTCAATTTGTTCGAGGGTTCTTTGAATTGTAAGTTGACCGTGTTTGTTCGAATTTGAAAGTTTTATCGTTGATGCACCATTCAAATCAATTAATCTAACTGTTTTATCAAATGTCTCTAAAGGAATGTTTTGAATCTGTGAATTTTTTAAGTCTTTTAATACAACATTAGCTTCTGATATCGTTCCATTACTTGTTTCCTTGTCGGCCTCGATATCGTTAATATCGATTAATAGAAATTTTTTATACTCTTTTTCACCAAGTGAACTACTTGCAGTCAAAATTTCGATAGGTCG
>CAYFTH010000109.1:0-9073 GCA_964346075.1 uncultured Fluviicola sp.
CAGTTGATTAAAAATTAAAAAATGTGTTTTTTTGGTTTTATCGGACAACAATGATCCTAAATAAGTTACTTTTAATCGATTGTACATTGAATATGATATCGTGTTTTCTCATAATTTGTGAAATCGTGTTATCATATAAGATTTAAGTGAATTATAATGATGACAACCTCAAAATTGAACTATGGAATTTATAGATTACTATAAAGTTTTGGGTCTTTCAAAGCAAGCTTCTGAAAAAGAAATTAAATCGGCTTACCGTAAATTGGCAAGGAAATATCATCCCGATTTAAATCCCAACAATAAGGAGGCTGAAAAAAAATTTAAACAGCTGAATGAAGCGCATGAAGTTTTGAGTGATCCTGAGAAACGAAAGAAGTACGATGAATTCGGGAAAGATTGGAAACATGCCGATGAGTTCAAAAAAGCACGGGAACAACAGCAACAACAGCAACGTTACAGCAATGCTGGTAGACAATCACAACATGGTGATTTTTCAGGCGGCTTTTCTGATTTCTTTGAATCCATGTTTGGAGGCCGCGCTGGAGGAGGACAGACTAAATTTAGAGGTCAGGATCTCAATGCAGAATTACAATTGAATCTGAGCGACGTTTATTCATCTCAGAAGCAGACACTGACTGTCAATGGAAAAAAGATCCGTTTGACGTTTCCTGCCGGGATCGAGAATGAGCAGGTAATTAAAATTAGTGGTCATGGTGCATCAGGTGTTAATGGAGGTCCAAACGGAGACTTGTATATTACCTTTTTAATAAAGAATGATACGCCATTTAAACGGGAAGGAAGTAGTCTTTATACTACCGTTCAACTCGATTTGTATACGGCGTTACTGGGTGGTGATGTCACCATCGATACATTTGACGGAAAAGTTAAATTGAAGGTAGCGCCAGGCACTCAAAACGGAACAAAAGTAAAGTTGAAAGGAAAAGGTTTTCCTGTCTATAAAAAAGAGCATGAGTTCGGTCATTTGTATGTTACTTATCAAGTAGAGTTGCCAAAGAATTTAACTGATAAGGAAAAAGAGTTGTTTACAGAATTAAAAAAATTGAGAAAAAATGGAGACAAATAATTTGGTGCTCGTTGAAAAATGCTGTTCAAATTTGGAAGTCGAACAAGCATTCATCCATTCCTTAAATGATTCAGGGTTAATTGAAGTAATTGTTTTAGATGATAAAAGTTATATTTCTATAGACCATCTAAAAAGAGTTGAAAGAGCAATTCATTTTCATTATGAATTGAATATTAATATCGAAGGTATTGATGTGATTCACAATTTACTGGATCAGATTGATGATCTGCAGGAAGAGTTGAGGGTGGTAAAAAATAAGGTGAGGTTGTATGAGTCTGAATAAGCATATAGAATCATAACTTTACTTCAAGCACTTAAAATAATCGAACGGCTCCTGACAATCCAGGCACTGGTAATGCGCCTTACATGCTGTTGAGCCAAATTGAGATACTAGCTTTGTGTTTTTTGATTTACATTTAGGGCAAGGAACGATTGTTTTTTCACCAAAAAGCACAGATTTATCCGCTTCGTCCTGTGGTGGGGCAATTCCGTATTCTTCCAGCTTGCGTTTGCCCTCCTCAGATAGCCAATCAGTAGTCCAGGCGGGATGTAACACGAGCTTAACATCAACCTTGAGCCCTTCTTCTTCTAAACGTTTTTTGATGTCCTCTTCAATCACCTGCATGGCCGGGCATCCAGAGTAGGTGGGTGTAATAATTATTTGCCAGTGATTGTCTTGTATGTGATTCACCTCCCGTATAACACCGAGATCAACAACAGTTAGGACGGGAACCTCCGGGTCTTTGACATCTTCAAGAAACTCCCAAATATCTTCTGCTGTAATTTCTGTTGTCATTGTTTTAATTTAAAATTTCAGATTTAGCACCAAACGGTTGGAATGATGATCGCTGTGCTCTATAAATTAACGATTCATGTATTTTACCACTTCATATTTGGGTAAGTGCGTTGCATGTACTGTAGCTCTGTTAAGAGGAAACCCAAATGTTCAGAGTGAACACCCTTTCGCCCTCCATCGAGTTGCCAGTTCTTCTCGGGAAGTGATAGTGTTGCCTCATCCAATAAGCTTTTAATGTTCGCTTCGTATGTAGCTCTGAATTCAGCAGTATCGCATGCAATTCCTTCCTTAATGAGAATAGTGTCTACTTCATCCTGGAAAAATAATTCATCGACAAAACGCGATAAGTCAGTCACTGACTCCTGAACGCGATTGTGCGATTCCTCGGTTCCATCGCCTAAACGAATGAGCCATTCAGAGGAATGTTTTAAGTGATATTTCACCTCTTTAATCGACTTAGCAGCAATGGCAGCAATTTGCTCATCTTTGCTTTCCATTAAGCGTTCATAGAGTAGGTGCTGAAAATGGTCGAAGAAGAACTGACGCACGATTGTTTTACCAAAATCTCCATTTGTTTGTTCAACTAACAGGACATTTTTGTAATCTCTTTCGAGACGTAGAAAAGCTAAATCATCTTCGTCTCTACCTTTATCTTCAACTTTTGCAGCGTGTTGGTAAAGCTCAGTCGCCTGCCCAACTAAATCTAACGCTAAGTTCGTAAGTGCGATATCCTCTTCCAAAATCGGTCCGTGACCACACCATTCAGACAATCGATGTCCTAAAATCAAGGTATCGTCAGCGCGGCGGATTAAATATTCAAATAATGCTTCTTGCTTTGTCATTGATATGAAAATTACATGTGTTTAATTCCGTCTGGAACTTCGTAAAATGTCGGATGACGATAGGCCTTGGAATTGGCGGGTTCGAACAAAGGCCCTGCCTCAGATGGAGAAGAAGCAGCAATGTGCTCCGACTCGACCACCCATATACTGATCCCTTCACTTCTTCGCGTGTACACGTCACGTGCGTTCTCAATTGCCATCTCAGCGTCAGCAGCTCTTAAGCTACCCGCGTGTTTGTGACTTAATCCTTGTTTACTTCGGATAAAAACTTCCCAAAGTGGCCATTCTTTTTTGCTCATACTTTTTGTTCAAATATTATTAATTTTCACTGCTTCTTATTTTACATCGACCTTTTACGATGCTTTTTTGTTGCGTTTAGCCCGCTTCTCAGCATAAGCATTTGCCGCTTCACGAATCCACATACCTTCTTCCTTGGCTTTTTTACGAGCTTCCACGCGTTCTTTGTTGCAAGGACCATATCCTTTTACAACTTGCCAAAACTCGTCCCAATTGATTTCTCCAAAGTCGTAGTGACCTGTTTCCTCATTGAATTTCAGGTCTTTATCTGGTATCTCAAGTCCGATTTGTTCAGCTTGTGGAACTGTTACATCCACGAACATCTGTCGCAATTCGTCATTGGTATGTCGCTTGATTTTCCACTCCATGGACTGCGCGGTGTGTTTTGAGTCGTCGTCGTTGGGACCAAACATCATGAGAGAAGGCCACCACCATCGGTTGAGAGACTCCTGAGCCATCTCCTTTTGCTCCGGAGTACCATCAGCGAGTTGCGCCACGATTTCAAACCCCTGACGCTGGTGAAACGATTCTTCCTTACAAACGCGCACCATTGCACGTGCATAAGGTCCATAAGAGCAACGGCATAACGGAACTTGGTTCATGATCGCAGCACCGTCTACAAGCCACCCAATCATACCCATATCTGCCCAGGTAAGACTTGGATAGTTGAAAATACTAGAATACTTCGCTTTACCCGAATGGAGGTCGTTGATCGTATCTTCCCGGTCGGCACCAAGCGTTTCAACAGCACTGTACAAATATAAACCATGACCAGCTTCATCTTGTATTTTGGCTAACAATACCGCTTTTCTGCGTAGGTTAGGAGCACGTGTCACCCAATTTCCTTCAGGTAACTGACCTACTATTTCAGAGTGAGCGTGTTGCGAAATTTGACGAATGAGCGTCTGACGATAAGCATCAGGCATCCAATCTTTTGGTTCGATTTTTATTTCGTTGTCGACTTTTTCCTGAAATTCGCGCTCGAGTGTTTCTAAATCTTTTTCTTCCATGTCTCTATTATTCAATTATCAATTAAAAAGTTTCATTCAACTTCAGTAGATAATGTAGTTCTACAAATTTAACAATTTATTTCCTTTCTGGTTTTGTCACTTTTTATGACTTCTGTCATTTTTTTATTTATTTAAACTACATTTTTTTGACGTAAAAACCAAAAATAAGTGCGTAGAGTTGTTAATTTTGCCTGTATTCAATAAAATTAATTATGAAGCCAACCTTTAATGAATTGCGCATTTGTGATGTTCGACAGGAAACTGAGGATACCGTTTCCATTGCATTTGAAGTTCCAGGTGAACTTAAAGCTGACTACGCTTACGATTCAGGACAGTATCTAACGTTGAGAACGGAGATTGATGGAGAAGATGTGCGCAGGTCTTATTCTATATGTTCAGGAGAACACGAAGATGATTTACGCGTGGCCGTGAAGAAAGTGCCTGGTGGAAAATTTTCTACTTTTGCTAATGAAGAGCTTAAAACTGGAGACGTGCTTCATGTAATGACTCCAATTGGTGGTTTTACAACAAAATTTGATGCTTCAACGGCCAAATCTTTTCTCTTTTTTGCTGCAGGTAGTGGTATTACTCCTGTGATCTCATTGATCAAATCTATATTGCATCGTGCTCCAAAAAGTGAGGTAGCTCTTGTTTACGGGAATAAAACACTGGATAGTGTAATTTTTCGTGAAGCCATTGAGGATTTGAAAAATACCTATATGAATCGCTTCAGTGTGCTGCATGTTTTCAGTCGGGAAAAAATTGGTAATCGACTACAGGATGGTCGTCTTGACAGGGATCGGATCTTGAATATTCATCACGCATTTTTTGAGCATGGCACTGTTGATGAAATATTTGTCTGTGGTCCTGAACCGATTATTTATGCCGTGAAAGATGCATACGGTGAAATCGGTTATGATGAGAACAAGGTGCGTTTTGAGTTGTTCACAACCCCGGGAGAGAGTAACGAAAAAAGAAAAGTGGAGCATCGCGAGCAAGGACCGCGGATTGATGCTAATGTTAAAGTTATTTTAGATGGTGAGGAAACGTTGTTAGATTTAGATTCTGATGGGGATACTATTTTGGAGGCAGCACAAAAAGCCGGAGCTGATGTTCCATTCTCGTGTAAAGGCGGTGTTTGTTGTACATGTCGAGCAAAAATACTGGAGGGTACAGCGAAAATGGATGTCAATTATGCCCTGGAAGACGATGAAGTCGCAGACGGTTATATTTTGACATGTCAATCGCATCCAACGAGTGACGAACTAATTGTATCATACGACGACTAAAACGAAATTATGGGGTTTTTAGATAAAATATTTGGTAAAAAAAAGGAGGAAAAGAAAGAACATGGCTTTCGCCTTAAAATTGGTAAAATTGATCAATTGACGGAGGACGCTGTCAAAATTACGTTTGATGTTCCGGGAAAATACAAAATGGATTTTTCTTATATGCCCGGTCAATATATAAATATCAAACGGGAAATCGAAGGAGAGATGCTCCACCGTTCGTATTCAATTTGTAGTGGTATCAAAGAGCCTCTGGCTATCGGCGTTAAGAAAGTCGATGGAGGAAAGGTTTCAAGTTGGCTCAATGATGAAGCGAAAGTAGGTGATGAGGTAATACTTTCTGCACCGATGGGTAATTTTACTATTTCAAAAGCAGATGGACCTTACGTAGCATTTGCTGCTGGAAGTGGAATTACGCCGATATTGTCCATCGCTAAATTCTTTAACCGTGCTCAAGATGCCAAATTGAAACTGTTCTACGGGAATAAAAATGACGAAAGCATTATGTTTTATGATGAACTCGAAAATTTGGATAATGTGGATGTACATCATTTGTTGTCTCGTCAAGAAAAAGAAGGTTTTGATCACGGAAGAATGAACGCTGATAAGGTTCGGAGCTTAATCAAATCGGATTTGGATATTTTAAAATCTAAAGGATTCTATATCTGCGGTCCCGAAGAAATGATTATTAATATTACTGACGAACTTAAAACGTTTGGTGTACCCGAGGAAAAGATTTTTTATGAGCTCTTTACAACGCCGACACTTATGGAATCCAAACAAAAAGAATCAGTAGCTGAGTTTAGTGGACGCTCGAAAGTGACTGTTATTCTTGATGAAGAAGAAGAAAAGTTTGAACTGGATACCGATGGTGGAACTATCCTGGAAGAAGCAGAGAGTAACGGTGTTGATGCACCTTTTTCTTGTAGGGGAGGTGTATGTTGTACGTGTAAAGCTAAAATTCTGGAAGGTGCAGCGACAATGGATAAGAACTTTTCATTGACAGACAGTGAGATTGATGAAGGTTTTGTATTGACTTGTCAAGCACATCCAAATAGTGAATCTTTAGTTGTGAGTTATGACGAATAAAAAGAATATTGTTGTTCTTGGATGCAGCCGTGGAATTGGCAGAGCTTTGGTAGAATTGCTGGCACAAAATGAGAATCACCACGTGATTGCGCTCTCGAGAAATACAGAAGAATTGGCTTCATTCTGTAAACATCCGGAAAATATATCTTATGGATATACAGACGTTGCGTCCAAACAGGTTCACCAGCAGCTCAATAAAGTTCTGAGTGAATTCAATACGATCGATGTATTGATCAATAACGCTGGTAAGTTGGTGAATAAGCCATTTGAAAAACTCTCTCGTGAGGATATTGATAACTCTTATCAGACGAATGCTATAGGAGTCATGTTTGCAACACAATATTTCATACCTAAAATGCGAGATCACGGTGGACATATTGTGAACATTTCAACAGTTGGTGCTTTTCAAGGTAGCGTGAAATTCCCTGGATTGTCGGCTTATTCAACATCTAAAGCAGGTATCACAAGTTTTACGGAATTGTTTGCTGAGGAATATAAAGAAACCCCCATCAGAATGAATTGTCTCTGTCTGGGGGCTGTTCAAACGGAAATGCTGTCTGAAGCATTTCCTGGGCTTGAAGTCCCTACATCGCCTGAAGAAATGGCAGCTTACATCGCTGATTTCAGCCTTTCGGGACACCAGTACTTCAATGGTAAAATACTGCCAGTGAGTGCTTCAACGCCTTGATTACTTCTTTTGTGATCCGACTGAACTCGAAAATGCATAACGAGACTGGTGTTGTCTCGATGCATCAAAAGTGAGAAAATCTTTGTTTCTTGCATTGAAAAATGCAGTAACTTGATTTTGTTTTAAAGGATAATCTGTTTTGATATGCATACTTCCTGATTCATCAAAACGCGTCTGAAAATTGAATTTCTTTTGAGTATCTGCAAAGATGTGTTTGCGAAAATCCCTTACTACTTGTCGAATGTCTTCACCTTCAAACGTTTCTGCTTCAAAGGTGATCGTATATTCAAAATCGTATTCATTTGCAATTTGCCCATGAGCAAATGATGTCATTAACCAAATCATCGTAGTCATTATTAAATACTTCATATCTTTCAATTTTTAATGTTGGTACTAATGTACGTCGATGTGGACGGTATTTATGGGTTAAATATTAAGTTTGAATACCTTTTAAGTAGAATTACGTAGCGTTTTGAACAGTCATATGCTTAGTTTTTAGCCTTTAACAGTTGTTAATATGAACGTTAGTCATGTGAAATTCCAAGTCGATGGTCTTGGTTTAATTGGTTTAAGATTGTCGTTCAGATGAAATTGTAAACATCAAGAGGGGCGAGCTTAAATAAAAAAAACTTATTGAGGCCCATTGATTAAAAATCAAAAAAGCCCCAATAAGTAGTTTAGCTATCTATATCCATCAACGGAAATTAATCAGAGTTTAGTTGCCCGGGAATGGGAAAAGTCATTTAATTCTTGCTTTAGTTATCGTAATATACAGTAAAACAGCATTTTTAGGAGTTATTTTCATAAAAAATGTTTTAATATTCAAGACATTTTGAATTGAATTGCACTACTTTCCTTGAAATTTGAGGAATTCTGTGATCGATAACATCATCAAAATACGATCAAATAATTAACGGACACATGATTGATAAGATTTTAATTTTACCCACCACCTCAAGTTTTGTTGTGCTTGGAGTCAACTCGTCAGAATTCATTAAAAAAAGAGATTCTGATTCCTTCAATGACAATGAGTCCACAATTCACTGGAAAATATGGTTCTTTGGTGAAAGTGAATGGGCTAATCTGACTCTTAAAAAATTAGGAGCATTCTAAAAAAAGATAGCTATCCTGATAATCATTACGACATTTCTCGATCCATAAACAGCTTTGTTTAAACACTAGAAGAACAGAATGAATTAGCGATAAATCGCCCTAAGCAGGGCATAAAATAAAAAAACCGATCGCAAACTGCAATCGGTTTTTTGGTCGAAGACCACTATAATTTTGAATGCTTAATGTTTAATCACATTTTTTGTAGTCACACCTTGCGAAGTTGTGATAGTTATAATGTAACTACCTTTAGCAAATTCAGATAACTCAACTAACGTTTTTAAGTCATTTACATTAAACGTATTGACTATTCTACCCATGTTGTCAATTACAGTTATCTTTTGAATCATCACACTCGATGTTACAGAGAACTGACCTGAACTTGGGTTTGGTGAGACGATTATTTCATCCGCTAAATATTTATTGTTCAATCCAACGTTATCTATGATTTCACATGCTGATGTATCTGTGCAGCCGTTCTGTGTCAAAATTACTGCGTAATTGCCATTGGCTATTGCTGTATAAGATGCATCTGTTTCACCTGCGATTGGGGAGTAACTATCATCACAATTTACCCATTGATAAGTTCCAGAAGTGTCTTCAGCAACTAATGTTGGAGAATTATTCGTAACAACTATATTGACTGTATCAATAGTCAGGTCTAATGTCACGACAGAGTCACAACCTGCTGCATTTGTCAAAGTGAAGGTTGCTGAATTGTTGTTGGAAGTATACGTATTCCCGTCAATCCACGTGTATGAATCACAAGCTGTTTGTACATCTGTACCGGTTGTTGAATTATTAATAGTGAGATCTAATGTCACGACAGAGTCACAACCTGCTGCATTTGTCAAAGTGAAGGTTGCTG
>CAYFTH010000109.1:9173-10400 GCA_964346075.1 uncultured Fluviicola sp.
TGTTGGAAGTATACGTATTCCCGTCAATCCACGTGTATGAATCACAAGCTGTTTGCACATCTGTACCTGTAGTTGTTGCATTAACTTCAATAGTGGTGGAAGCACACACATTGTCAGGTATAAATGCAACGAAATCGTTAGTTGCACTCCAGTTCGCTGAATTACGACCAGGAACAGTGAATGCTACTGTTCCAGCAGCATTTTCTATACCTTGTGTATGATTTCCTCCGTCAGAGGGCATATCAGTAGTATGTACCTCAATAATATTAGAACTCTCGTATAAGATAGTTTGAACTGTGATTTGATCGCCAGTTGCATAATGATCCACGTTAAAGAATTCTACCACGAGTATTCTGTTTGGAGCTGTCCCCAGGGTTTCGTATTGAACTAAATTCTGAGTTGGCTGTCCCCCATTACCTGGATCTATATCCTCCCACGCAAAAGCAATTAAATTATTTGGAGCATTAGCATCTGGTAACGCTTGACCTGTGCAGCATCCATTTGGTTCAACACTAAAGGATATAAATCCATTCGAAGAAATGTAGAATTGGTTATAACTTGTTCCAAAAAAGTTAAAGTTAAATCCAATTGGCAACGCCGCAGATAAGTCATCATCTGTTAAACTTACAGCAGTTGGTGTATTAAGTGTAGCGGGCGCATACATACCTGTTTGATCGATTGTGTAGCTACTTGTTGATACGGCTTCGATAGTATGGGTTCCTACTCCAGCTGCCGCAGGATCAAATGTGTTTCCCGTTATTCCAGGACCTTGTAAGAAGTCACCAGTCGTAGTTAATGTTTGCACTGCATCGTTTTCACAAGTCGGAGATGTTTCACCTGAAATCGTACATTGTGAACGAACTAATGAGCTAAATGCAATTAGGACGGCAGTTAGTAAATATATCTTTTTCATAATTCTCTATTTTTTAGTTTTTACAATAATTGCATTTTCAAATCTCCACAACTCTTTGCGTAAACGAATAACTTCATCTTCATTTCCCTCATTTTCGCGAATCAATGCTTTAATTTTTTCGATCTTATTTGCTTTTTTTGCATCTAAGTCCGGCTGACTTGAAAATACCGCTGGACTTTCATCTGCAGGTTTCAAGGCTGAAATTTCAGAGTTTTCAGACTGTGCTATTAAGGTTATCGAAGATAATCCTAATACCACTGATAGTAGTAATTTTTTCATAATGTAAATTTTAAATTTGCTATAAATGAAGCAGT
>CAYFTH010000110.1:0-10054 GCA_964346075.1 uncultured Fluviicola sp.
TTTGCCCATTCCTATGAATTGAGCTCCCTGACCTGGAAAAACATATGCTTTCATAGTTGTAATTTTTGGGCGAAGATAACAAAGATTTTTTCGGTTTAAAATAATGGGTAGGTGCACACCCTAAAAAGCATTGCTCATGCTGCATACAACCAATTAAAGACACTTCAATTGTATTGATGGGCAGATCTAATGTAATATGATTATTTTGACCAGTCGAAAGCAACTGTAGGTTCGCCGCTGGGAATTTGAACGTGATAAGTCATATCAGTAGTTTGATCAATATAATCTAAACGACTTCCTCTCCAGGCCAATATTACGTCTTTAGCGGGTGTTTTGACGTGGAGTTGATCAAAACCGTAAAACATAAATTGCTCATCACCAACAGCTACAGTTGTAACACCAGAAATAATTAGTTGCCATTTTGCTCTTTTACCTGAATCGGGTTTATGGGTAAAGTTAAGCGTTGTTTGATCCGTTAGTTTATCATAATCTGCACTAAGCAATTGATAGACGCCATTCTCGGAAGGGATTCCAGCTATGAATAGTTGCCCTTCATTCAGTTCGATTTTATTGCAAAAATCAGTAATTGTAGCATATATGAGGACTGATTCAATAGAAGGGATTGCACTTGTTGATACCTGGATAACCTTGGAAGGGTCTCTTAAAACACGAAGGTATGTAGTTATTGCTAACAGAACCCCCGTTAAGATCAACAAAAGAATGATGATGAGGGTTGGAGTAGTGTAATAATGAATGTATATATACCAAGCTGTAACAATAAATAAAAACAATACCGAAGCGGAAAGCAATAAGGCGACAAACTTTTTCATATTACAAATGTAAGTATTTCTTAGTTTTGTGCTTCATGTTACGCTGTGATCAACAAACATATCAGGATTTAGAATTTGAAGCTTTACTCAAAATGCTCAGAGAATTTAGCGTTGGTCCCAGTGCCAGCAAAAGATCGAGTCGCCTGAAGCCGGTGCGTACATCTGAAGAACTCATCAAATTTCTAGAACAGACCAACGAACTGACTGCTATTCGAAGGGAAGGTGAAACTTTTCCGAGATTGGAATTCGAAGAGCTGAATGAAGAACTACGCTTGCTACCAATACAGAATGCAACCCTGCCAAAGGAAAGTTTTCAAAGAATTCGTTCAGCTTCTGTATTAGTGAATGCCATCATCTACTTCTTTAATCAGCGTGAACTCGATTATCCTCAATTGTCGAAATTGTTGGAACATGTTTATTTCACAAAGTCGATCATTCAAACGATTGATCAGGTATTCGACAAGCACGGGCAAGTAAAAGATGATGCCACTGAAACATTAAAAAGCATCCGAGAACGCATCATTCAGACTGAACGAAAAACGAATAGTATTTTTGACCGTAGTTTACGGAAATACCTGAAAAAAGGTTATCTCAGTGAAACGAAGGAGGCCTTTATGGAAAACAGAAGGTTGATGGCTGTGCTATCTTCCTATAAAAGACAAGTTGAGGGGCAGGTATACGGTTCTTCAAAAACGGGGCATGTGACATATATTGAACCGGGTGCCAATGTGCCTCACAATAAAGAGTTGGAACGTCTGCACGACGATGAACGTCAGGAGATTTTTCGTATTCTTCAACAACTTACGCGCGAATTGTCCGAACATTTACCGCTATTAAAAACGTATCAGCAACTGTTAGTGAATTTTGATTTTATCAATGCGAAAAGTCGTTTGGCACTTCAGTTTGATGCTGTTTTACCGGGTATTTCCAGCGATCAACAGGTTGATCTTATTGATGCCTATCATCCTATTCTTACGTTGAATAATTCTAAAGTGGGGAAAAATACCGTTCCACAGCATATTTCAATGGACAGGAGCTCGAGAATGCTCGTTATTTCTGGTCCGAATGCAGGAGGTAAAAGTATAACGTTGAAGACAGTAGGTTTGCTTCAATTGATGTTGCAATGTGGTTTGCTAGTACCTGTACATCCCAATAGTAAAATGACTTTTTTTAAAGCGTTACTTACTGATATTGGAGACAATCAATCTATTGTTGATGAATTGAGCACGTACTCTTACCGACTAAAGCGAATGCGGCATTTCCTTGATGTAGCGGATGAAGAATCATTATTGTTGCTCGATGAATTTGGTACGGGTTCTGATCCTGATTTGGGCGGTGCATTGGCAGAAGTGTTTTTCGAGCAACTCTACGAACAAGGCAGTTTTGGTGTATTAACGACCCATTATGGTAATATAAAACTGAAGGCGGATGAATTAACCGCAGCAACTAACGGTTGTATGTTATTTGATACAAAAACGTTACAACCACTATTTAAGTTTTCGATGGGACAGCCTGGTAGTTCTTTTACGTTTGAAGTCGCTCAAATCAATGGTATTCCACCTCAACTCATTGCTCGTGCCAAGAGTAAATTGGATGACCGCAAAGTGAAAATGGATCGTCTATTGCACGAACTACAACAAGAAAAATCGTATTTGTCGCGATTAACGAAAGACCATATTGAAGCCCAGGAAACGGCAGAGTCGGCGCGGATAGCTTCTGAAAGCGCTCAGGAATCTTACGAAGAGAAATTGGGGCAGTTGAGGGAACGTGCAGAATCAACTAATAAGCTAGTGAATCTCGGTAAAAAAATGCAACAATTCATTGATCGGTTCAGGACGAACAGTAAAAAGAAGAATATCAATAGCGAATTGTTGCAGGAGGTCAAAAAATATATTGCTCGGGAAAAAGCAAAAATTGAATCAATTAAGAAAGAAGAAATTATCAAGAAAAAGGCTGTTCAAAAGAAGCAGAAACCTACAAAAAAAGCGAAACAGTATCATCAAGGTCGCATTCGAGAGGGAAGTACTGTCAAAATGATCGCAACGAAACAAAAAGGCGAGGTCGAGCAGATAGAAGCAGATGAAGTCACGGTGCTATTTGGTTTTGCGCGAATGAAAGTACAACGCGATCAATTAATTTGGATTAAAGATAACGAATAGGAAATCATACAATGGCACAGAAAATTACGATAGCAATTGATGGATGGTCTTCATGCGGTAAAAGTACACTTGCAAAAGACCTTGCTAAAGCGCTCAACTATATTTACGTCGATTCAGGAGCAATGTATCGCGGAGTAACGCTTTTCGCTATGCGTTCGGGATGGATCAACAACGATAAAATAGATGAATCGCAACTAAAAACAGCGCTTGATCAAATCGAAATTGCTTTTTCTTTGGATCAATCCGGAAATCCTGAATTGCTTTTAAATGATGAAAATGTGGAGGAAGAGATTCGCTCCCTGGAAGTTTCTCAACAGGTGAGTAAAGTAGCAGCAATCAAAGAAGTGCGTAGTTTTCTGGTGGATCAACAACGACAAATGGGACAATCAGGCGGTGTTGTAATGGATGGTCGGGATATTGGTTCAGTAGTTTTTCCCGATGCTGAGTTGAAATTATTTGTCACAGCGAAACCTGAAGTGAGGGCCAAAAGAAGATATCATGAGCTTAAGGAGAAAGGGCAGCGTGTTGATGAGCAAGACGTGATCGATAATTTAAAGGAACGCGATCACCTGGATGCTCATCGCAGTGAGAGTCCACTCATTCAAACTGAAGATGCGGTGGTCATCGATAACACAAAACTTGATCGGCAGGAACAGCTGGAAAAAGCAAAATTACTCGCAGAAAAGTGCATTTCCGAGTAACTCATGTCCACATTTTTGTTATACTTGTTAAAACACAGTATTGGATCATGAAGCAATTGAACGCGCTATTTATTCTTTTTATTTTAGGCTTATCCACGATCGTGAATGCCACGGGAAATGACTCTATTGTTGAAACAGAGAGGGTTTTATGGAAAAATGATTTGATTCGAGTCAAGCATTTTAATGATTCTTTACCTGTAACTTACATCGAAAATAATGATGTGTACAAAGAAAGATGGGATCGTTTGGCTCATCCTGTATTTTGGAAGACGCTGATGACATTATCACCAGATTCCTGTGTCATTAATATTGCTGAAACCCGGGAAATAGTAGATCGCATGACGATGGAGGAGTGGGATGCATTTTCAGATAACGATAAAAAAGAGTTGAGGGATTCCTTTCGAACGGCTCATGGTTTATCTGAAAAAGACCGTATATTCATGACTTCTGGTAAACGTGACTTCTATGCATTTGATTTGGTTTTACCGACGGTATCTAAGGGGATTGAAGTTTTTCAGGAACAAGGAGTAGATCCCTGGTATGCGCAATCGATACTTTTAATTGAGTCTCCTGGGAAATTGGCAAGATCGAATGTAGGGGCTTATGGTTCATTTCAGCTCATGGCTTCAGTTGCGCGTAAATACGGGTTGACTGTCAACCGCAGTATCGATGAACGTAAAGATTTTGATAAATCGGCAGTTGCTGCGAGCAGACTTATAAGCGAAACGTGTATTCCGGAAGCAAAAAATATTTTGAACCGTTATGGTTTAAGCTTTAATGAAAACGATCTTTGGTTTCGACTATTTGTGCTTCATGTTTACCATGCTGGCGCTTACAACGTGAGCAAAGTGGTGGATAAAATCAATCCCGATGCGGGTAGTATGGAGCTGATACAGCAAATGTGGACCACTGAAGCAGGTCGATTTAGAAATGCCTCACAAAACTATACGCAACTTGCACTGGCGGCCATCCTCATTTTTGAAGACATGCTTTGGGAGAGCTGCGATTATGTGGTCGTCAACGATCGTATTTCTCGTAAATCAGACAATTCCTGATTGATGCTTTTGGGTTTTTCTTCGGTCCATACGAATATAGTTCAATGTGCCCACCACCGTCAATAGCACAGGAGCAATCACTACACCGGCAAATGGAATCATGAGCAGGAGTGTAAACAGTCCGCCTGTTAAGGTCATTTGTAGCGGATGCCGAAATGCGTAACCCCAACTCTTCCATACGCTTACGTTATGACGTTCTAGCGAATAATCGTAGCTGTTAAATCCTGTAAAGAAGCCAATGAGTATAGACGAAATGAGAGGTGTAAGAAAAGTTAAACCCAATATCCAGGCAAAAATCCACCAAATGAACTTAATGAATAAATACATTAATCCACCTAGCGCTGCGACACCAATTGTTCGTAAAATGTCGATAAAAAATTTGCGCCATCCATCTTTAAATTTACGACCTGTTTCATGTTCGTCCACACGCTGACTTAAGAGGGTGTGGAAGGGTGAAAGTAATGTGATAATGGTGAATTGGTAGATATATATCGAAAAGTCCACAATCCAGCCAAATACGGCATCAACAGCTGTTTGTAAATAGGTGCCGATCCAAGGAACATAGCTAACTACACCCAGCGTTGAGTTGGCGGCAGCTATACCACGGGTATACATGTAGAAAAAAATAGCTATGACAACTCCTGGTATAAAGTAGAGGAGATAATTTCCGCGCAATAATAGCGTGAGCGCTTTACTGATTGAATAATAATGATCTTTAAATGCGTTCATGATTATGGAAAGAATAATTTTAAAATTAATATGATTATGCCGAAAAAAGCAATCATACCCATAAAAAATAATTTTCCACCGCGATAGCCTCGCTCATACCAGTACCAACTGTTAAGTGCGCCTAAAATAATACCTCCAATAAACGCGTATAAATAATACCATGGCGACATATCATGAATGAAATTTATCGTTAGTGAATAAGAAGAGACTTATTTGCATTTGAGAAACTTATGATAGGTCTGAGCGCTTTTCATTAATGATGGTAACGCCCATGACACAAATATCATCTACCTGTTCGTAACCATCCGACCATTCCCGCATACGTTTTTCAAGGAAATCTTTTTGTTCTTCCATTGCTAACTGATGATTCTCCTGGACAATACGTTTCATAGCTTTCACCTTGAATTTTTTATTTTTTTCTCCTCCGAATTGATCGGCATAACCATCGGAAGACATATAAAGGTGTACTTTTTGATTTACTTTAAATTGATGCAATTCATAATCTTGGTCTAATGGTGTAAAGCCACCAACAGCTACTTTAGTTGCTTTGATTTCATCAAATGTACCTTCGTGATCGATGATCCAAAGTGGCCGATGGGCGCCGGAATACTGAACCTCACCGTTTGTGTGGTCAATGGTTATGATTGAAGCGTCCATCCCGTCTCTGGTAGCCTTTTTACCTTCATCTTGACGAAGCGATGTTTTAATACCTTCGTTGAGAAATGCTAATATTTTATCCGGTCGTGTAATTCCTTTTTCACCTACGCAGACATTGAGTTTATCAATCCCAATCATCGACATGAAAGCACCGGGAACACCATGACCTGTACAATCGGCACAAACAACAATTGATTTATTCTCGCGCTTGTAGTACCAGTAAAAGTCACCGCTGACAACATCTTTAGGCCAGAACATGATAAAAGAGTCGTCGAGTTCCTGTTTCATTTCGGCTTTTACCGGCAAAATGGCTCGCTGAATACGTTGAGCATAATTGATACTATCCTCGATTTCTGTTTTTTGTGTTAGGATTTCAGATTTCTGACTTTCCAATCTTGTATTTTTCTTTTCGATCTCCTGAGTTCGTTCTTGAACGGCCATTTCCAATCTTTTGTTTTGAGCCTTTAAGCGCATAGAGCTGATCTTGATCGCGGCAAAAACGACGAGTATAAAGATGAGGACATAACCGATATATGCCCAAATAGTGCGGTACCATGGAGTCGCAATTGTGAAACTGATTTTATCTTCAGCGGCTACTTGGTGATAAACATTGCGCGCTTTAACGTGAAAAGTGTACTTACCCTCAGGGAGGTTCGTAAATTCAATTTCATTTTTATTACCCCATTTTGACCAGCCCTCTGCGTATCCTTCAAGAAAGTAGCTGTACTCAATGGGTTGGTGATCTTCAAAATACGGCGCACTATAGGTGAAACGCACCATGTTTTTTTTGTAAGCCACATGTATAGGATCGAGATTATCGTGTTTTACTCCACCATAATCAAGTTTATCCCCACTTGTTTTCACCTTTCTTATCAACGTACGGAAGTTTTCTTTAAACGGAATTTCACCCTCTATAGTATATCGAATAAGCCCGTCGGAGGCTCCAATCCATAAGTGTTGTTGATCGGGGGACTGGTATAAATTATTGATTCGTCCTTTTTTGATCCCCCAGAATGGTCGGTTCGTAAACGTTTTTTCTTGTTTATTGTAGACTCCCACGTTGTTATTAATGCAATACCAGATGTGTTCGTCGCCCTCTTCAAGATAAAATAGCGGGTCTAAAATTGTACTATCACCAATATTTTCCGGCATAAAAAACGTATAGGTTTCACCATCCATAGAGGTGTTGTCGACATTAAGAATACCATCTGTACTTCCAAATGTCACTTGATTATCCATTTTTAGCGGAACAACGATGTGATCTTCTGGAATACCAATATTTGTTCCTCTATGCATCTGAGTAGAAAATTCATCGGTCTTCTGGAGCTGTAAAACACCCTGACCGTGTAATCCAATCCAATAGTTGAGCGTGTCTGACTGTTGATCTTTGACGATATTCGTAACGGTTGTAAAACCAGCCTCAACTGTGAAAATAGTCTTGTAATTTCTAATATCCAGCACATATAAACCTCTATCTCCAGCTCCGACCAAGTGCCCATTTGAAGGGTTTAAAGCAAGGCTGTTGGTATTGATATTATGTATTTTTTCTACCTGTGGTGGCTGCTCATTCAATTTCATGACGAAAAGTCCTTCCCCTGTGCTTATAAATAAGTTATTACGATATATATCCAGGTCCCAAACAGCAAAATTGATTCCTTCTATTTTCTCGAAAATTTTAGAGAGTGTCTGGTCACCAGGATTCAGTTTATAAAGTCCTTCGTTCGTACCTACGAAAAGTTGGTCGTTATCTTTATAGCTTGTCTCTATTATACACTTGACACTTCCGTGAAGTCCTTGCTCTTGCCCGAAGTAGGAGAGCCGCGCATGTAAATTAACCAAAACGATACCATTCGCTGTGGTTAACCACAAATTTCCATCTTCGTCGAGAAACTGAGATCGTATATCATTGGATATGAGCCCAATTCGTTTATCCAGTCGTCCAATCTCCTCGCCGTTATTTGCGATGAATATCAATCCCTTGTCTTTTGTGCGAAGTGCAATCTTGTTGCTATCAATACGCTGAGCACCAAAAAGTAAGTAATTGTTGAGCTGCTCATCATGTGGCGTAGTGATTGCTGTTAGACTATCTGTGGCCGTATTCCAATTATACATGCCGATTTCCTGAGTTATAACCTTTTTGACAGCTGGTTGATCGGTGTCTATAATGCCAAAAGCTGCGTACATTTCAAACCATTCGGAGCCTTTAACCTTGTTCCATTGCTCATTGTCCCAATACATGATCCCGTGATCGCGCATGCGAACAACCAATTGTTCATTGACCCTGAAAGCAGTGTGGACCGTTCCGGGCATAGGTAACGCTCGAACTGTACCTTGTTTGAGTTCGAATACCTGTGCCTCACTCTGGAAAAATATACTGTTGCCGATTTCGAGAATGTTCCAAACTTCTTCAAAGGGATGTTCCTTCCGAATCAACGAGTCGACAAGTGAAATGTAGCGATAAGCACCCACACTATCGGCTTGTAATTTTCCAAAATCACCTTGAACCCCCGCGTAGATCGTGCCATTCTTCGCCGTGTGTAATGAATGAGTTACGCGCGCAGGTACCGTAGGGATAGCACTCCAGGAACGACCATCAAAAGCGAGAATATTTCCTGTATTACCGAAATACATGACACCATCATTCCCCTGACAGATACCTCCGTTGTCAGGTGCGAATTCATCGCCATAATCAGCCGAAGTGTAGTTTGTTATGGGCGGAAAAAAATCTTGTGCCTTAAGATTACCAGTAGCAAAGGTGAGCGCCGCGGCAATTGTGAATACCAGACTTTTGAACATCTTTTTCATACTTACAAAATAAACAATTTCAGCTGATTTCTGACGAGTACGGAACGAAATAATTATGCATTTACAGCAAGATAAATAGAAACATAAGAAGTATTTACCCTTTACCATGAACTATTTCAAAGAAAATCTTTATTATTGGTATGAAATCGCTGCAGTGAACAATTGCGCGGAAAATAGAATGGAACAATTCATTAGATGGGCTATATGAAAAAGGACATGACACTATTAGAGACGATTGGACAGGTGGAGCAATTCCATGATAGTTTTGGGATTAAAAACAATATAAAGCCAACATGTGATCTGGAAGACGGGCAAATTGAGTTGCGCCACCGATTAATGCAAGAAGAGAACAACGAGTATCTTGAGGCGGCTCAAAATAAAGACCTTACAGAAATTGCCGACGCGCTGGGGGATCAATTGTATATTTTGTGTGGAACGATACTCAAGCACGGAATGCAAGATATTATCGGAGATGTGTTTGAAGAGATTCAACGCTCGAATATGAGTAAGCTGGATGAAAACGGAGCGCCCCTTTACCGGGAAGATGGTAAAATACTCAAAGGAAAAAATTATTTTAAGCCCGACATAAAATCTATTCTCGACCAGAAATATGGCATTTAATCTTCGCGTTTACGGTATATTAATCGATCGGCATCGTCGTGTGCTCCTCTCTGATGAAAGACGTTTCGGGAAGACTTTTACAAAGTTTCCGGGAGGCGGACTCGAACAAGGGGAGGGTACGATTGATTGCTTGAAACGCGAATTTAAAGAAGAACTGGATATTTTGGTGGAGGTCGGTGAGTTATTTTACCTGACGGACTTTTATCAGCCCTCTGCATTTAATGCGAATGATCAAATTATCAGTATCTATTATTTGGTGCATTATGCGTTTACCGATCAGATTTTAGCCCGCTCAAAACCTTTCGATTTTGCAGCAGATGAACAAGAATCCAATCGATGGATAGCCCTCAGTAAACTTGATCCAGATGAGGTTACTTTCCCGATTGATAAATTAGTGACTCAGCAATTGGTCGATAAATTATGATATAAATGACGTTTGCTATAATGCATATCCGCTACTTTACCCCAAGATAAATTGGCGATGGTACATTTTTTTA
>CAYFTH010000111.1:0-9913 GCA_964346075.1 uncultured Fluviicola sp.
GTTTCGGGCATGATCTTGTAAAGTTCTGGATGAGCTTGTTTTCTGCGTTCTTTACTTTTATGGCGCAAAATATATTCGCGCATCATTCCTGATCCAGAAACGCCGGGGCGAATAATAGAACTGGCTGCCACCAGCTCTAAGTATGTTTTGGTCTTGAGTTTCTTCATTAATTGTCGCATGGCAGGAGATTCGACATAAAAACAGCCCATGGCTTCCCCATTTTGCAGCAATGCACATACGTTTGGATCTTGTTTGAAACGAGCTATGTCGTGAATGTCATGTATCTTTTGGTTCGGACGATTATACTGAATGATTTTGAGCGTATCGTGAATTTTACTGAGTCCGCGCTGGCTCAAAATATCAAATTTGTAAAGCCCCACATCTTCCGCTTCAAGCATCGAAAATTGAGTAGTTGGAAAGCCTTTGGGAGGTAAAAATGTTGCACTGAACCAAGTCGTTGGTTTTTCACTGATGATGATTCCACCAGCATGAATACTGAGGTGGGAGGGAAGCCCTTCAATATAGCTACCATATTTGAGTACGAGTTGATTCATGGCGTCGAGCTTTGTAACGTCATACTTCCCCCGACTGAGAACATCTATATCTGATTTGGGGAGTCCAAATACTTTACCAAGTTCGCGCACGGTAGCACGGTACTTAAACGTGTTATAGGTACAGAGTAGAGCCGCATTCGGAAAGCGTTGAAAAATATAGCGCATGATTTCGTCTCGTTCACGCCATGAAAAATCGATGTCAAAGTCGGGAGGATTTTTGCGGTAGATATTGATAAATCGCTCAAAGTAGAGGTCGAGCTCTAAAGGGTCTACATCTGTGATACCAAGTAAATAGGCAACAATACTATTTGCTCCGCTGCCGCGTCCCACGTGAAAATATCCTTTGGAATGCGCGTAGTTGATGATGTCCCATGTCACCAAAAAGTAAGCGAGGTAGTCTTTCTTCTCAATAACGTCGAGTTCGCGGTCAATGCGTTCTCGAATTGCCGTATTTACTACAGTATATCTTTGGGGTAGCCCTTCTTCGCACAACGATTGCACCAATCGCAGGTCTTCAGATTTGGAGCCGGTGTATGTCTGCATATTTTGTGCTTTCACTTCGTCTCCAAAACTGAAATGAATATCACAAATTTCGAGTAATTGCTCAGTTCGTTCTATGATTTCAGGGAAATCGGCGTAAACCGCATATAAAGCTTTTTTACTTACAAATTGATCCCGTTGTTCTGCTTGCTCAGTAACGGGTAGTCTGGAAAGTAAACAATTGTTATCAATTGCGCGCAGGAGTCGATGTGCATTGAACTCACGCTTAGTACCAAAAGTCATCGATTGCAGCATAACGAGTCTTTTGCGGTGTTTTTTTAAATCACTCGTTATTTTGTTGAGTTGAGAAGGTCGAATTCCGACATATTCATTATTGCTGAGTTTTTCAGGCGCTTTTTCTAGCGGGTAAATCGTTATACAATTCGGAAGGTATTCGGGGACATTTGGGAAATCAATAGCGTTATGAAGGTGATCGGAGATGAACGTATTCATCTCGTGAAATCCGCGATTATTTTTGGCCAATAGTATGAATTGTTGCTCTATCCCATTGCGGATGTCGGCACCGGCAACAATTGCTGTATCCTTTTCTTGTGCCATTTTTGCAGCACTTAATATTGGTGTTGTACTGTTGATGTCAGTAATAGCGACTTTCTTGTATTGGTTTTTTTTTGACCATTCCAAAATCCAATGTAGTGATTTAATGCCGTATTTAATGCTGTATTTGCTGTGAATATTGATCATAGTTCAAAACACAAAATTAAATAATAATCAATAAAATGATTAAAATATAATCAAAAAAAACAGCATGAATTGAGTATCTCTATCATGAAAAGAAGGAAATAAGAGAAACCATAAATACAAAAAGACTTTTTTGATGTCTTGAGTAGATGAGGAATTGATCTGATAAACATTTTTATCACTAGTAGAACAGGTTCGTCACAGCGCCATGTTTTGACATCACCACGACAATAAAGAGGGAATGTCTCATTGTTTTATCATTTTAATGTGATTTACGGGGTGATAAAAAGTCTAAAATGTTTATATTTAGTGTGTTGTAGCTCATATAATACCTTGTCGAGCTGTTGTGTTGGGCGGTAACTGGAAGTAAGCGAGCTCAATGCAGCATAATACATTCGCAGAAATAAAGTTAAATGTTATGGAAAGATGGTTATAGATATTCCACACAATAAAACATCCAGAGTTGTAGTTGTGGGGGGCGGATTTGGCGGAATTCAACTGGCAAAAACCCTTCGCAACAAAGATGTTCAAGTCGTAATTGTCGATAAAAATAATTACCACACTTTTCAACCGCTCTTATATCAAGTTGCTACATCGGTACTGGAGTCCGAATCTATCGCTTATCCGATTAGAAAGGTATTTAAAAATGCGAAGAACGTATTTTTTCGACTCGGAGAAGTTACGAAAATTGACCCTGAAGCGAATAAAATCTACTTGGGCAATGATGAATTGTCGTACGACCACTTGGTTCTTGCTACAGGAGCAAAGACCAATTTTTTCGGAAACGATGGTTTGATCGTGAATGCGATGCCCATGAAAAGTATTATTGAGGCGTTAGACCTTCGTTCGATGATTTTGCACAACTTCGAGAAGGCTTTGCGAAATTCCAATGAGCGCAAACGAAAAGGAATGATGAATTTTGTAATTGCTGGAGCTGGACCAACAGGAGTCGAACTTGCTGGAGCTATGGGAGAGTTGAAGCTCCATGTTTTGCCTCACGATTACCCTGAACTCGACTTTAGTCAAATGAATATTTATTTGGTTCAGAGTGGAGATCGCGTTTTGCCGATGCTCAGCGAAAAAAGCAGCGAACGAGCGAGAAAATATCTTGAGCGACTGGGAGTAGAGGTAGTTCTGAATACTCGCGTGCTCGATGTTTCTGGTGATTATGTTCAAACTTCTACGGAAGAAGACATAATTGCTAAGACCTTAATTTGGACTGCAGGTGTGACCGGAAACCCCGTAGAAGGACTCGGAAAAGAAGCTATAATCAAAGGAAATAGAATAGATGTCGATGAATTTCATCGCGTGAAGGGATATGATCATGTCTATGCGGTAGGAGATGTGGCTTGTATGCGAAGTCAAGCTTATCCTCATGGGCATCCTATGGTTGCTCCTCCGGCTATGCAGCAAGGTCAGAATCTCGGTAAAAATTTGTTGCGCAAGCAGAAGGGGAAAGCAATGAAGACTTTCAACTACAAAGATAAAGGGGCGATGGCAACTGTTGGCAAAAATAAAGCGCTTGTAGAGATGGGAAAATTTCACAGTCGCGGAACGTTTGCCTGGTTCATTTGGATGGGAGTGCACCTCATGGCGCTGGTCGGATTTCGCAATCGCTTAATAACACTGTTTAATTGGACCAAAAATTATTTTAATTCTGATCGTGGTATGCGTTTGATGATTTCCAAATATGATCCAAGTGAGGAAAGACGCAAGAAAAAACAACGCATGAAGAAGCAATATTTAGAAAAAATGAGTAAAGAAGATTAGTTCCAATAAAGGGTTGTTTTTTTTGTAGTACGGATCATTTTATCGGTATGAAACGTTCCGCGATGTAGTAGTCCAGAACGATGTAAAAAGAATTGCAGGATCGAATGACATTCCTCGATTTAAGATTATACTTGAACCCAGTATATCAATATTATCTAACGGGTCTTTACTATCTTTGCGATTCAAAGACTAGATATGATCAACGAAAAAATACTCAATACGTATCAAGAGACGAATCACTTCGGCAGGCTTATAGGAATGAAACTCATCGAAGTAGAGCAGGGCTATGTTCACTACGAAATGGAAATTGGTAAAGAACATCTTGCGACTCCAAAAGCAGCTCATGGTGGCGTTGTAGCTGGAATGATTGATGGAACACTAGGTGTTGCAGCACTTTCTCAGGTGAGTCACCGCAACGAAATTGTAGCAACTGTTGAATTTAAGGTCAATTATCTATTGCCCGTTTATAAAGGAGATCAGTTAAACGCTACAGGACGAGTTGTTTTTTCTGGAAATCGTTTGATCTACACAGAATGTGAAGTAAAGAATCAAAAGGATCAGTTGGTCGCCAAAGCCAGTGGAACATTCAATGCTTATCCATTCGAAAAAGCATTTTAATCGGAATAGACCAATATGAGTGGCGATGAAAAAAAAGCATCAGCTATTTTTCACCTTTTCCCAGGTGCTGAACAATTCTTCTTGTTTTGGCCGATCTTTTTCTATTGCTACGAGCGGTTCACATGGACGCAAAGTAGTTTTGCATTCTTCGGGTAATTGCTGGTATAATGCGGTTCCTTTAGATTTCCAGTCAATCATTTCGTCAGAAACATCTTTTATCTTTTTGGCGGGGTTGCCCACTATTAAGCTCCGTGCTTCAAATTGTTGTTTGGCTGCCACAAAAGAAAGTGCTCCCACAATACATTCCTTTCCGATATGACTATCATCCATGATGACACTATTCATACCAATGAGGGTATTCGCTCCAATAATGCCTCCGTGAATAATCGCCCCATGGCCAATATGGGCAGAAGGATGCAATTCTACCGTTTTACCCGGAAACATGTGAATGGTACAGTTTTCCTGCACGTTACAACCATCAGCGATTTGAATTTCACCCCAATCACCTCGTATAGCAGCTCCAGGACCGATGTAGACATCTTTTCCAATGATGACATTTCCCGTGACGGTAGCGTTTGGATGAACGAAGCTGGAGGGATCAATAACGGGTTTAAAACCATTAAATTCGTAGACGTTGGCCATAATTATATTACATTTAGTTGCACAACAAATCTGCTTTTTTGCTGTTCCAGGTAAAGATATGAGTTATTGCGAATTTACAAAAGATTTACCTCAAGAACATCCAGATCGCCAATATCACGATATGGAATATGGCTTTCCAGTGAATGACGACGACGAATTGTTTGGAAGATTAATTTTAGAAATTAATCAAGCCGGACTTAGTTGGTCCACAATTTTAAAGAAAGCATCAAATTTTAGAGAAGCTTATGATCAATTTTCGGTCGAAAAAATAGCGCTCTACACCGAGCATGACGTGGAGCGGTTAATGAGTAATCCGGGAATCATACGCAATCGAAGAAAAATCACCTCAGTGATTCACAACGCTAAAATGGTAATGGACATTCAGCAGGAATGGGGAAGTTTTGAAAATTGGCTGGATGACAAAAAATCGTTATCTTTGGATGCTTGGGTAGTTATGTTTCGCGCAAAATTTAAATTTACAGGCGAGAAAATAATCGATGAATTTTTAATGAGTACGAGTTATAAATTGGGAGCACATACTAAAAGTTGTCCGATCTATGATAAAGTGCTGAAATCAGATCCTAAATGGTTATGAAATTCAAATATACACTTTTTCTTGTGGCGGTCTTAGCCATAACGACTGTTCGCTCACAATACAGTATTGGAGGTGGTTTAAGCACCTTGTACGGCGCAGGTATTGACGTCAATCGGATGGGACTGCACGCCTTTTATGAAGAACCTGTTTCTAACTCGCGTACCAAATTCTACAGGGCAACCATTATGTTTCCTTCCAAAAACACGCGACAAGCATCCATTGAAGCCGTTGATTTTTCAGTTACTCCACAAAAAATTAAGGTAGACGAGATTTCTAAGACGAACCTTATATCACTGGATGGCGGTAATCGCGTTTATTTTATTAATGATTACGATATCGGTTTTGCGCTTTACGGGGCACTGCACTTAAAGGGAATTCTAATGATAAAATCGAGTGATTATTCCAATTTTCCATCTGGCGTCAGCAAGAGTGATTATAAAATACCTCAGTCGCGATCACGATTTTCATTATTAGCTTCATTTGGAGCTAATGTTGGAGCTAAATACCAGATTCCCGGGCGCGGAGCTATAACCGCTGATCTCGCCGGTGATTTGATAACTCCTATGATCGACCAGGGTCAGGTCATGAATAATGATATATCGGCTCTTTCGATAACGCTTAATTTTGCTTATCGCTTTGACTTCTACTAAGAAAACAACAACCATTGTTATTGAAAGTGGTGGATCTAAATCAACCTGGATGTGGAATGATCGCAATCAACATGTCCAAAAAGACGTCCTGCCGGGATTACATCCGATGGAATTGAATACTGATAAAAAAACAAAAGTACTGCAATACCTAAGTGATCACCAACTTTTTGGTGCTACTGTTTATTTCTACGGAGCCGGTTGTGAGAGCCGTGTGGGAAAGCAACGCATTATTCAGTTTTTAAAGGATTGTCAGCTTTGCTCGACTGAGGTGCAAACAGATATTTTAGGTGCCTGCAAAGCACTACTGGGCAATCAACCCGGAACGGTAGGTATAATGGGGACCGGTGCAATTGCTGTTCAATATGATGGTGAAGCTATCATTCAAAAAGCCTCCGGATGGGGCTATATTTTAGGCGATGAAGGAAGTGGTTTTGATATCGGTAAACGTCTCGTACAGGCTTACCTCCGTAATGAATTTAAAGGAGCTAAGTCTATCGAAGCGACTATAGAAAACTACTTTGGAGGTGCGGATCGCATTATTCCGCTTTGCAGCCAGCCAAATGCACGATTTAGAATAGCAGGACTGACAAAGGAAATAACTGCATACAAAGAAAATCATATCGTCCAACAAATTATCTTCCAGGCCTTTTCCGATTTCTATAAAACGGCAATAGTTCCGCTTTCAGAAGAAAAGTCAATCAACCTGGCGGGAAGTGTGGCATATCATCTGCAAGATGAGATCAGAACAACGCTGGACAGGTTTAACCTGGAGGTGGATCGTGTGGAAGCCGAGGCTGTTAATCGTTTGTTCTATTTTGTCGTTAATAAATAGTTTTTCGTCGATTTTTATAGCTTACCCATCTATTTAAGTGTAAAATAATCGTTGCTAAATTAGGCTTTCCTCCTAAAAAATCACGATATTGTGATTTCCTTAAATATCATTATGGAACAATTAGAAATAAAAGCTACTGCTGAAACTCCTCAGATTAACTTTGACCCTCAAAGTGGTGAGATGATGATTAAAGGCAGAGCGATACCTCAAGATGCAGAAGTGTTTTGGGCTCCAATTTTAAAATGGTTCTATGCTTATGCCGTTGCTCCTCAACAGCACACATCCCTCGTGTTGGATATGGAATATTTTAATATCTCTACCTCGAAACAACTATTGTTTTTTCTACACAAATTGGATGAATTGAAAAAAGATAGTTACAGCGTTTCTGTTGTATGGAAATATCCAGAAGGAGATATTGAAATGCGCGAATCAGGTAACGACTACTCGTGCATGGTAGATATTCCTTTTCAGTTTGTAGAGAAAAGCTCTCCGATTGCCAGGGCTGTGTAAGCGCTATTGATTCCAATTATTTGGAAGTATAAAAAGTGGTTCGTTGTTTCCGTTAATCCAGAGTGAAGGACGATCACTTGTTATTAATCTTGACTTCACTGATGAAGGCCAATCTTCTTGTAATGGGTTGACGGCGCTCATCCAGTTGGGGCGATGCAACTGTTTTTTAAGCTGAACACTTTCATCTAATTCATTATCAAAATAATAGGAGTAGGTTTTTGAAGTTTTTAATACTGTCGAATGAATCCGATCATGTGTAAAAAAACATCCCCGAAAGAAAAAATAGGAATGAATTCGTTGCGCGTTTAAGTTATTCACGACCTTCCGATGTTGACCCAAAGGAAGCTGTCTCGCGTGAATTTTATTCAATTTGCGTTCAAAATGATCATTACGGGAAGGACCAACCCAGTTTTTTGGTAGATCGGGAGAATGCGATTTGAGCAATAAGTAATATTTAACAGCCAACTCAATGTGGTAGGTGACGCTATCGTATTTAAATATAAAATCAATTTCTCCCAGCGTCTGCTTTTCTTCACGCACCTGAAAATTCTGGAGTAACAATTCAATAGGCTCGAATGTCTGAAAAAAGTAGGAAAGCAGGGCTTCTGCATAAAACCCCAGCCGCTTATATTTTTTGCGATTCAGGAAGTGATGCAGCATTTCAGGATGGCGGTCAAGACGTTTAAAATAAGCCTCTGATATTTGCTTCCACGACGAAATGATGTGTTCGGGAAAAAGCGGAGCTTTCCACTGTGGAGGTATACTCCTTACAGGAGCAGGTGAAAACAGCAGCCAATAAAGATCCCGTACTTGTCGATTGTGAAGCTGATTATAAACTGTTTCAGACATACAGCGTATCTTTTTGAAGGGAAATTAATCCTTTTTTTTGAGAATCGTGGACTTATTGGTATTTTTGCCTCTAATTAAAAATGACATTCCTTTAAATGAGAGTTATTGACGAAATACCCCACGAACGATTTAAAATACAAATTTTTAATTACAACTCCAAGTATATTGTCAAGGTAGAGCTGGGGCAATTTGAACAAAGTTACAAAATCGGGGAGTTAGATGTTATGGGGTTAGACGATGTGAAGAGCATGGTCGATCGTGAATTCTTGAAAGGTTGCCTAAAACGATTTATTAGCATGCGCGAGGATTGGGAACATTCTTTCCGTAATAAAAACACAGATCAAACAGAAGTATGAAGGGGTTAAGAAATATTAGTATTACATTGTTTGCAGGAGCTGCAATACTCGTTAGTTGTCAGGATAATGCCGGAGGTGAGAAGCAATCGGAAAAAAACAAGAAGGAAACAAAGAACGAACAAAAATCATCGGTAAATAAACCGCAATCGGAGCTCACGTTCGCCTATTACGTTCAGGACAGTTTAGCGACGCAATTTGATTTTTACAGAGAAATTGATTCTATACTGAAGGCCAAAGAAATGCGGTTTCAGAAAGAATTGGAATCGCGCATTCGTTCTTACAAAAAATATGAGGCGGATATCCAAAAACGCATGGATAATAATGAAATTACAGGCTACCAGCTTGATGAAATTCAAGAAACTGCTATGCGTAAACAGCAGTCGATTCAACAGTTTGAACAACAACGAGGCGCGCAACTACAAGAAGAGTCTTTCAAATATCAATCGGCGCTGATGAACAAAATAGCAGAGTATGGAAGAGAATTCTCAGAGGAAAATGAGATCGATATGCTTTTCTTTTACCAGAAAGGGGGGCAAATAACCTATATCCATGATGCTTTTAATGTAACAGATCGATTTATTGAATTTCTCAATCAAAAGGAAGAGGAGTTGACTTCAGGAGAATTTGATGAAGAAATGGAGGCCGTAGACGAAGAAAAAGGATTAGATGGACTTGGAGGTATGCCACAGCCGCAATAATAAAACGCATCTACTATTCAATCATTTTCAAGCAAAATTATACATGTTTGTAGCGCAACAAAAGGAACAGAATAACATCGCTGAGTATATCATTTACATGTATCAGCTGGAAGATCTCATTCGCGCATACAAATTTGATATTGATACCATCCGTGAAAAGATTATTCAGCCGCAGGTAAAAAGTGCCTCGCTTGAAGCAGAAGCGGTCAAATGGTACGAAGATATTATCGAAGAGATGAAGTCCAGAAACCTGGAACGCAAAGGTCATTTACATCGAATAGGAGAGGTGATTACTGAGCTCATTTATCTTCACAATACCCTGAAAGATGTTGTGGAGGATCAGAAGTATTTGGATTTATTGAATGCTGCAGAAGATAATATAGAAGCTTTTCGTGGAAAAAGTGATTTAAAAGAGCTCCATTTAGTGGAGGTTTGTTTTCAGGCACTTTACATGAAGTTGCTTTTGAAATTGCAGGGAAAAGAAATAGCTGCGGAAAGCGAAAACGCATTTGATACAATGCGCATCTTGCTGGCCTACCTAACCAAAGGATATCATCAGATGAAAAAAGGTGATATGTCGATGTTTGAAAAAAGAGAATA
>CAYFTH010000112.1:0-9810 GCA_964346075.1 uncultured Fluviicola sp.
TCTTCCTTCATTTTACTATCAATTATTACAAACAGCCATTCAATAGTCTCTAAAGATGATTATAGCGGATTTAAGGTTGCAGATTTACATTAATTTGCGTAAATTTCAAGTAAATCACTATTATGAAGCTATTCACTACTCTATTCCTTTTGATGATCGCCAGTTTTTGCTGGGTTCAAAACAACAACGGCGTTATTGACGAGGTTGAAGAAATGCGTACAAAGCGCACTATCAATATTCCAACAGAAGATGGAACGCTGCTCTCCACAGATGTTTACGTCCCCGTTTTTCAGGATTCAGTTTCCACTGATATTACCATTGGTGGTGCTACCTACACGGTTGAGATCATACCAAAAAACACGCAGTACGTGACTTACGATACGGCATCCATCACAAAAGAGAGTTATGAGTTGCCGACGATTTTTGTACGTACACCTTACGACAAAAACAGTGATGATACAGGGGGCAATCTGTTTACTTTTCTAGGTTATTCCTATGTCATTCAAGACATGCGGGGACGCCATGAGAGTGAAGGAGTTTATTTCCCTATGTATTCAGACGCATGGGCAAAAGAGCAGTACCATCCCAACATCACTATCCCAATGGATGTAACACCATCAACAGCTTCCAATAACGCGATCAAACACCACGATGGAAAAGATGCAATCTACTATTTATCGGATAGCGTGCAACGTTATTTCGACACGGATGGCGATGGTATAAAGGACACCTTCAACTTATCGAATGGTAAAATGGGAATGTTTGGAGCCTCAGCTTTGGGGAATTCGCAATACCAGGGGTTATCAGCTATACCTTTTACAAATCAAAACAATCCTATCAAATGCCTGGTACCCATAGTAGGGAGTAATGAACACTATAACTCTACTTTATTTCATAATGGTGTATATCGCAATTCGCTTGTCAACGGATGGATTACGGGTCAGATTTTAAATGGCGTCGACAACAGTTTAAACGGAAGTGATGGGAGTATTTATAACACTATTCACAGCCCTTCGGATTATAATTACAGCGATAATTTCGCGCTTTCTCAAGATTTGATCGATTGGTTTGTTTCCAACCCTTTAAATGGATCGCCGTCTGGTGCTTACCCGAACTCACTACTGCGAAGCGATCTAGATGCATCAATGGCGCCAGTAGATGCCATGGGGATAGCTGACAATAACGGGAATTATTCAAGGTATAAAAATCTTAATCAACCCATGTTTCACCTCACAGGCTGGTGGGATATTTTCATCAATGGCCAAATTGAAACCTTCAATAACGCTCGAAAAACGAATCCCGGATTGCGACAGCAACTGGTTATAGGACCATGGACTCATCAAACCATCGGAGAACAAGAGGTCGGGGATGTCACCTTTCCGAGTAATGTAAAAGACATTCTCAAAGTAAGTTTGGATGTCGATCTCAATACAGCTTTGACTTCACCAGGGTTTATTAATAAGCTCTACAAATCAGAAATATTGGCCTGGTATCGCGCACACCTCGGAGGGAAACCCTATTTCATTATTCCTGAATCCAACGAATGGCAAGATATTGGAAGTAATCAAGCACGTATACCCTCCGAAGATTATATCATCCCCTACTATCAATTTATCAACTATATAGGTGGTGAGAGCGACCTTACAGGTGTGCCCGTAGAAATCAACATAGGTGGTAACATTTCTACGCTCAGTTATGATATTGCTGCTGATAACGGAGGATTTATTAATCTCGACGGTCCATTAAACGAAGTCGACACGACCTTGTTCGAAAACGAAGCGGCTGTCAAAATGTACGTATCTGGTCCGACCAATGACCCCATCAATGCTGATCTAGGTAATTACTGGTACAAAAGAGATTCATTCCCGTTCAAAGGTGGTGTCACCGATAAAAAATATTATTTACACAGGGATCAGACTGTCGATCATTCAGCACCGAATCAAAATGAAGGCAGTTTATCCTACCTGGCAGATCCGGATAATCCAGTAGCTACAATTGGAGGGAATAATATGATACCCAATCTTCCGAATAATTCGGGTAAGTCTCAAGGTCCTATTGATCTTACTCATCCGGATTACGTTAATTTAACGATGGACAGGAATGATGTGCTCACCTTTGAATCTTCTCCATTTAATGATACGCTGACGGTTATCGGATTCCCTAAAGCACGTCTGCGCGCGAAAGCTTTAACCAATACTCAAAACACCATAAAAACTGATTTTGACCTGATGGTACGTGTACTCGATGTCTACCCGGACGGCCGTGAAATGCTCATTACGGAAGGCGCCGTAAACGCCAAGGCACGGGAATACGCTCTACAAATCGCTCGAGGAGATACGCTCCAAAATATTATGTTGGAAAATATTGATAACGATAGCTATTATTATTTCCATTTCGATTTGTTGCCGATCGGTCACACTTTCGGTAAAGATCACTCCATTAAGATCCTCGTCAGCAGCTCAAACTATCCGAAGTACCAAAGCAATCCACATATTCCGAACGAATTTGGAGAATTTTTCAGGTGGTCCCCAAATTCAACGGAAACCTACAATTACCAAGGCAACAACTTATCAGCCCAAGAAGCTACAGTTACGATCGACTTCACAGAAAACAAGCCGAATTACATCCAGCTTCCCGTCGTTGAATCCTTAACCGCAGGGATGAAGCATTCCAATACTGCATCGCGCAACACCCTCAGCATTTATCCAAATCCAGCCACTGACAATATCCATGTGCGCGTAGAAGAAACATATACTTATGGATCTATTGAAATCTATAATAGCACGGGGAAACTCATTCAGTCTCAATCGCTCAATGGTAAGCGTTCGCTAGTGATGAGCACTGAAGGTATACCGCCTGGTTTTTACATTGTTCGACACACGGCTACAAAATCTTCGCGCAAATTGATTCTCCGATAATCATCATTGATACGTAGTTTTTTAGATGTATAAAGTATACCGTGTATCCCATATATTAGTTCGACAAGAACCTCATATGCCGTTGCTATTAATACTCGGTTTTGCTTCGAACGCAACCATTTGTAACAAATTCATCAGAATTTGATCCGAACATGAAGCAATTTTAAAATAATCAAACTAAATTCGCTAGTTAAAGGGAATGACTATGGAAGAAGAAAACACATCATTGGATCAACGAAAAAGTAATGAGCGCAAACCGACATTTCTCGTCATATTGGCGGTGTTGAGTTTTATTTATTTGGCATTTTCAATTTTTGGTGCGTTAGGCTCACTTTTCACCGGACCGCTTAACACCGAACAAATGGAAGCACAAAAAGCACAGCTCTACGAATCAAAATCAACGCTTGAAGCCCAGGGGATGGACAATTTTTCGGAAATGATTGAAAAATCAATTCACTATTCCGAATATATGAATTTTGAAGCTTTTTATCTTTCTCACGCTACAAACTTGATCATTTCTTTGGTCGGTATTGTTGCTGTAATTCTTATGCTGCAACTCAAACGAATTGGTTTCCATATTTATGTGGCTTACAGTCTATTACCGATTGTAACCATGTATATTATTACACCCATGGAGCTAATTTTAACGGTATCAGTTATCACGATGGTTGTCGTTTCAGCACTTTTCACCATTCTCTATGGGCTCAACCTCAAACACATGAAGTAGCACTTAGCAGCAGTTAGCGTTTAAAGCGATCCGTTTTCGGGTCATAACCATAAGGACAATGTTTACAACCACTTTTACAGCAATATCCCCGTTTTAGCAGGTATTGCTCAGTGAAGACGATATAACCTTCTTCGGTTTTATAATAATCGCCTTCTTCTAATGGTATTTTACGTTTAAACATCGTTTTAAATGTGCTAATTGTTATGCTTATGATCCATTTAGGGCATGCAGTATTTCCTATTCTACTTTTTGCTAAAAATCGAGCGGGAAGAAAAAGGTAACTCGATAAATAATCGGTAAGTATGCCCCCTGTGGTCCACTCTGTGGATTGGGATTCGACTTTTTAACGAAATAATCTCTACGCAAAGGTGAAGGATTAGATGTCAACGGATCCTTCAAAGCGTCAACCACATCATATAAAATACCGAAGTTAAAGCGCACCCAATCCCATTCGCGTGATATTCCACCACCAAGAAATCCAGTCAATGTCCACTTTTTAGAAGGGTCTACAATATTGTAAGGATTTTGTAAGAGTTCAATTTCCGTACCCACGTAGAACCAATCCATAAACCGATAATGCAGAAATCCACCACCTCCAAATGTGCTCGCACTAGAGGATAGACCAGTAAAAGTGTTGTTGCTCCACATGTACTGATAACGGAAACTCGGTCCAAACGCGACAGTTTCATCCTCAACCACAGAAAACTTTAGCCCTCCGCCAACAGAACCTCCAAGGTTGGAAAAAGACGCAGCCTGTATTTCAGCTCCAATCTCGTAGGACTTGTTTTGAGCACCTGCTATGAATGGCAGCATAGCTAAAGTTAAAACCAAAAAATGAAGTGCTTTCATCATCTTTTCATGCTTTTATTTTACGAAGATAAGAAAAACTCATTTCCCGCAGCGTATGATTTTCTACCGATCCCGATGGCGCAATCGAATCGTACGCACCTTCCAATAGCCCAGTTTGAAATAGGTAAAAGCTGCTATACCACCCATGAGATTTGAAATCGGAAAAGCCCACCACAGTCCTACTTCAGCCATTCCCGTATTTTGAGAAAGCAGGAACGCCAGCGGAAATCGAATCATCCACAAGTTAAAAACAGAAATGAGTAAAGAAGCCTGTGTAAAACCAGCTCCATTAAATACACCGTTCAGTACCTGTTGCACACCGAGTACACCAAAGCTCGGCGCCATAATCTTAATAAATAAAGCACCGTCCTCAATGACTTGCGGATCGTTGGGCACAAAAAAAGCAGTAACAGGTTCAGCAAAAAGGAAAAGCAGTAGACCTATACTCGTTAGCCCGTACATCGCAATTTTGGCACTCAACTCCCCTACTTTTTCAGCCCGTTTGATTTGGCGCGCACCAATATTTTGCCCCACCAGGGTTGTAGTAGCCATTGCAAAACCCAAAGCAGGTATAACGATAAGGCTCAATATCCTCACTCCTATTCCGTATGCAGCGACGACTTCGCTACCAAAACCGGTCACCAATACGATGATTACAGTCATGGCAGCCGCTCGCGTCGATTGATCAAGACTCGTTGGAATACCAATTCGAAATAACCGTTTGGTCCATTTCCAATCGAATTTCATTTGCGATAAATGGATCTTCAATCCGCGTTTGCCGCGAAATAAAATACCTAACCCGATAATCGCAGAAATGGCCTGTGTAGAAATACTAGCCACTGCAGCACCCTGTACACCAAATCCCGGAATAGGTCCATAACCAAAAATGAACAACGGATCCAACACCAGATTGAGTATCACTGTTATAAGTACGACATACATCGGCAGCAAAACATCTCCAATACCTCGCATGAGTGACTGAAAAACAAAGAACATGAAGAGAAAAATAAAACCAAACGAAGAGACCTGGAAATAATTTACGGAATCTTGTAAAATTGGTGGTTTCGCGCCAATCAATACCATCATAGGTTCTGCCAGCAGATAAGCTACTAAAGCTAAAAAGATAGAAATAATGAAGATCACGAATACCGTTTGTGAAGCGCTATAATCTACTTTCTTTTTATTTTCCGCACCAAAATATTGGGCTACAATTACGGATCCTCCGAGGGTGAGTCCGCCCCCCAATGACAACACCAGAAACAAGATCGGAAAACTAATACTTACTGAAGCCACGGCATTTGCACTCAAACGACCCAGCCAAAACGTATCAATCAATTGATATGTCGTGTGAAGCACATTCGCCAGAATAATCGGCAATGCCAGTCGTACCAAAGAATTAAGAATACTTCCTTCTGTTAATTTCTTTTGTTGCTTCAAACCTCGTTACTCTTAATTTCAAACAAGAACACAAAGGTAGCGAGAATGTTTGGAGTGCTGAGTTTGGAGTTTGGAGTACTGAGTACTGAGTACTGAGTAACTGAGTTTGGAGTACTGAGTAGTGAGTTTGGAGTACTGAGTAATGACATATTGCGTATTCTATTTTTTTTTAAATTTTGATGGTTGCGTTTGCGGCATTCTAAATGTGCGGCGATACAATTTTATTTAGTCTACCCTCCGAGGTTGAATGATCCGATTGGAATTGCTGCCGCAGTGTAAAATAATTTCCTATATTCAACGTTTTTCTAAGGCATGGTTCGAAAAATTTCCATAGTGATAATAACAGTGCTGTTCGCGACTTCAAGTTGGTCGCAGCGTCGTCCCGTCACACAGAATTATCGCAAGTTTGACCGCAAACTGATCCATTTTGGTTTTATGCTCGGTGTGAATACAGCTGATTTCTCTACGCAATATGAGCCACGTATCCTGGAGAAATATGATACCTACAGCATTAATAACCAAAGTCAACCAGGGTTTCAACTCGGAATTATCAGTTCTATGAAATTGGGCACACCGCTGATTCGTTTACGCTTTATCCCTTCATTATCTTTTCAGGAGCGCATACTGACTTATACTTATTTGAGTGATGATCCCGATGACCTGTACGATGCAGAGGATGAACGCGTGGCTTCTACTAATCTCGACTTTCCGCTGCTGTTTAAGTTCAGAACAGAGCGCTACAATAATTTTGCAGCTTATGTTATTGCTGGCGGACAGTATACATTAGATCTTCAATCGCAAGAAGAGAAAGCACAAAAATATGCCGACCCGTTTATTAAAATTTTTAGAGACGATTTTCAAGGACAAATCGGTGCGGGTGTCGATTTCTTTTTGCCTTACTTCAAGTTTGGAATGGAGTTAAAATTATCGCACGGTATTACGAATGCCATCATCAAAGACAATACGCGTTTGTCACAACCTATTCATGCGCTTTACAATCGCGTTTGGTGGTTTTCCTTTACATTTGAGGGATAATGGAAAATACGGTACAAATCCAACTATTACCCGAGCACATCAATGATTATGATTTTGTGATCAAGCAGGCCAATCGCAAGAACGGCACTTCTCCTAATGATTACCCGCATGGTTACATCCGTAAACGATCAATTGACGCGCGTAAAAAACCCGTAAAATACAACTTACAGGTCGTACTTTCAAAAACGCCCGTGAGCCCCTCACTCGAAGCAGTTGAATATCCATCTGTAACAGGGAAACCCGAAATTCATATTATTGGCGCAGGTCCGGCTGGTCTTTTTGCAGCACTTGAGGCGATTGAGCTCGGTTTTAAACCCGTTATTTTCGAACGCGGAAAAGCTGTTCGGGAACGGAGAAGAGATTTGGCAAAGCTCAATAAAGAACACATCGTTCATCCAGATTCGAATTATTGTTTTGGAGAAGGAGGAGCAGGAACTTACTCCGATGGAAAGCTGTATACCCGCTCTAAAAAACGTGGAAATATTCTTAAAGTATTGGAGCGATTCGTCCAATTTGGAGCTCCTTACGACATTCTGGTGGATGCCCATCCGCATATTGGCACCAATAAATTACCGAAAATCATCACAACAATGCGTGAAACAATCATTCGCGCAGGTGGTGAAGTGCATTTTAATGCAAAACTGACCAACTTTCAAATCAACGGTCAACAGCTGCAAGGAATTGAAATCAACGGCAACGATTATCATGAAGTTGAGCATCTCATTTTAGCAACGGGGCATTCGGCGCGCGACATCTTCTATTTGTTGCACAAAAATGACGTAAAAATCGAAGCCAAAGGATTTGCCCTGGGAGTCCGGATTGAACACAGCCAGGAAGTTATCGACAAGATCCAATATCACGGACGCCAAAACGACGCACTTTTACCACCAGCTTCATATAGTCTCGTAGAACAGGTGGACGGAGTGGGCGTCTATTCATTTTGTATGTGTCCCGGAGGAATTATCGCACCGTGTGCCACATCACCAGGAGAAGTGGTGACCAATGGATGGTCGCCTTCAAAACGCAACAACCCTTATTCCAATTCAGGTATTGTCGTTGGGATTGAGCCACAGCTACTACCGAATTACGACTCAACTGATCCGTTCATATGTTTATCCCTTCAAACCCGTGTAGAAAAGCAATGTTGGGAAGTTGCGGGAAAAACACAAAACGTTCCCGCTCAGCGCATGCAAGATTTTCTAGAAGGAAAAATTTCACAAGATTTGCCACAGACCAGTTATCAGCCGGGGCTAACAAGCGTTGACCTCAACAGAACATTACCCGAATTCATCACTAAAAGGTTGAAAAAAGCCTTCGTCGCATTTGGCAAGAAGATGAGAGGGTACTACACCAATGACGCGGTACTGCACGCTCCAGAATCCAGAACATCTTCTCCTGTTTCTATTCCACGTAATCGAGCAACTTTTGAGCACATAGAAACTAAAGGACTGTACCCCTGTGGAGAAGGCGCAGGCTACGCCGGAGGAATTGCATCCGCAGCTGTAGACGGAGTAAATTGCGTTCAGGCAATTGCGAGTAAGGTGAACCCCATAAAGTCTGAATAAATATTCATTCGGATCTTTCTGTGTATTCGTATATTTTTTCCTTAACTTCAATAGCCAATTACCTAAATGTATACGAATGAAAACTATAACCATTAAGAGGCTGTGGCATCGAAAACAAAAGGTTTTAATGCTACTTTTTGAAAAAGATGCTAAATTCATAGCACGCTGTAAAAAAATCGGAGCAATCTATTCTCAAACTTACAGGGGCTGGTGGTTGCCTGACACCCCAAAAAATATTTCGACCATCAAGAAAACTTTTGACACCTATTCTTTCACTTTTGAAGAGAGACCTCCTGCTTTTGAAAAGAAAATAAAGGTCTCCGCCTACGAACAACTCACAGATGCACACAAAGCGAGCATAAAGAAGTTCGATGAATTTTTACGGTCCAAGCGTTTTGCGCCATCTACAATAAGATCCTATATCCACTCCATTCAGTTGTTTTTAGCCTACTTTAACGACCGGCAAATGGAAGATTTGACGGAAGACGACATCACCATTTTTAATAACGAATATATACTAGCAAAGCGACTATCCAGTTCTTTTCAGAATCAAGTGATCAATGCTATTAAGAAGTTTTTTCTCGTGGTTGAGCATCGAAGCATGAATATTGATGCTGTTCATCGCCCCAGAAGAGAGCACAAGTTACCCAATGTGCTTTCTAAGGAGGAGGTAAAAATGATTTTACAAACTCCGAGGAATCTTAAACATCGCGCAATGCTAAGTTTGATTTACGCCTGTGGACTTCGTCGTGGGGAGCTGTTAAAACTGAAACCAGGTCACATCGATTCTAAACGGAAGCTTCTAATCATCTATCAAAGCAAAGGGCGGAAAGATCGAGTGATTCCGATAGGAGATAAAATTATTGAACTTTTGCGCGATTATTATAAGGCCTACAGACCTAAGGAGTGGTTATTTGAAGGACAAAAGGAAAAAGAGCAATATAGCGCCACAAGTTTGCAAAAAGTGCTTAAAAGAAGTGTAAAGAGAACAAAAATAAATAAACCTGTTACACTTCATTGGTTACGTCATAGTTTTGCTACTCACTTATTAGAGAAAGGGACAGACATGCGATACATACAAGAAATTTTAGGACACAAAAGCAGTAAAACTACAGAAATATACACCCATGTGAGTACTAAAAGCTTACAAGAAATAAGAAGTCCGTTTGATGATCTATAAAAAATCATTATTTTTACTCAGCTGTTGGGACAAATTGTACACTAAGCAAAAGGAAATAATAACTATGTTGTACATTTTGTCCATGGATAAACGAGTTAC
>CAYFTH010000113.1:0-9802 GCA_964346075.1 uncultured Fluviicola sp.
GAAGTCTACGATCTAGAGGATCTCAGTCCCAAAGAATATATCAAATCAAAAGTGCAGTCATATGACCTCATCTTATGGTCGGAAGCGCAAACAGAGAATCACGACTTACGCTTTGATTTGATATCGGATGCCGAAAAAGATGACATTCCCGCTCCCCTCATCTTCATCGTTAACCCTAAAGGTGATTAAATCCTTTTACGACCGGTAAAACATCTTTTGTCTATGGCAATAGCCCCTCTAATTCGAGCACTATTCAATAGATCAAGTTTGGAGATTCCTATTAACATTTAAAGGCTATCAACTGTTGTCTAATTGAAGACGTTTTATTAAGTTTGAATACGATTCAAGTAATTAATAGACCTGTTTTAAACGATAATAAACCATTTATTTAGAAAAAATACACAATGATGCAATATAACAGAAATAACTCATTTTTAATTCAATTCAATTTTTTAGCATTTGTTTTTATCCTATTTTCTGCAAATGTTCACGCTCAAAATGTGACACCCAGAGATGGCGTGGTAGCGCACAACGATAAAGAACGACCATGTCTTGTGGTTAATTTGGATCCCGAACCTAAACCTTTAAAAAAGGCGTGGAAATCATACCTAAAAGACCATTATGACTTTAAAATTAAGGGGATTGGCTTTCTTTCAAATAAAGACTTACTGACAGCTGAGGACGTGATCATCGAAGAATTATCTTCCAAGCGATTGGATTTTTACACGAAAATCATTGAAGATGAAGTCGGTTCTGAAATGAAAGTTTTTGCATCATTTGGGTATGATGTATACGTGAATGAAGATGAAATGTCCGATGAATATGACGCATTGCTCGAGATTCTGAATGGTTTCTTGAAGGAATACTTGCCCAATTATTATGAGAGTGAAGTCAAAGCGACGAAAAAAAAGGTCAAAAAATTAACAAAAGAAGTTGAAGGACTTAAAGGAGATATATCTGATAACAAAGAGGACATTCAGGACATGAAGAATGAGATTGAAGACCTCAATGAAGAAATTGAAGAATTGAATGAAGAGGTGAAAGAAAAAGAAGAAAAATTGACAACATCCAGTACTAAACTTGAAGAGCGTAAAGAAAAACTCAAAAGAATTAACAAGCAGTTAAAGCGGCAATAATTGATTGCCCCTTCTAACGCTGCGTGCGAGTCGTTGCTTTATTTAAGGTGCGGTTGAAATACTGATTATATGAATCCCAGATACTTTGATGTAATTTCAACATGCAAAGACCACGAATCAAAATACCAAAGAGAACGATTGATAGAGTCGTTGAAGCCGTCTCATTCTCGCTCATTGGTATCACTGCTTTATTAATTGGTTTATTCTATCAACTACCTGATGAAGTTCCTATTTCATTTAATTGGCCATAGAAAGACGGTGATGGATTCGCCCCAAAATCGGAGCTCTGGATGAATCCACTGATCGGTGGGACAATCGTCACCCTTCTCTACATACTGAAACAATTTCCCTGGATATTCAATTATCCACTTAAAATTACGAAAAAAAATGCCCGGGCAATGTATGAAATCGCGGCGCAATTGCTGGAATATATCACTCTTATAGTTAGTATTCTATTCTTTTTGATGAGCCTGCAACCTATTTTGGTGCTTTTTTATAAAAACATCAATTTCATTGCTGTTGGAATACCTATCTTGGTTTTTACCATGTTAGCCTTAATTCTTGTTGCACTCATAAAGATGATTATGCTAAAAAAGAAGTCGACTAATTTTAACTCAAATATAAAAGTTAGTGGGCGGTTGCTACCCCGGAAAACTGAATCCTTTTTTAACCAACGAATAGTAATATTGCTCTTCCTGCTTGAACACTCGGAAGACTCCCTCTCCTACCTCTGGTTGCGGCTTGTTTATTTAAAATTTGACTGGAATGGTACTCAGTGGAAAGAAATAATGGCTTATTACCATCAATCCTCTCCAATAAAACGAAGTACCGTGTTTATTAATTGATAAATAGACAATCAAATCTGAGAAGGGCTTCATTTATTTTTCAGAGACATCCTCATTCTTAACATAGTCCATTCCGCATACCGGACAAGATCCTTCCTCTTCACTACCGCTCCCTTCACAGTGCATCGGACAGACGTATGATGAAGTATATTCCTTTCCTTTTTTGGCAGGTTGTTCCGAATTTACTGCATTTTCTTTTTCTGATATTCCGCCGCAACTTGTTGAAAACATGGTTAATCCAATAATTACCGTCACTAAAATTAATCTGTACTTTTTCATCTTTATTTTTATTTATGGGTTACTTAATTATTTAATACAATGATAAACAAGAGCACCAGGACGATGCCCTATCCTATTCTTTTACTCCACTTTTTCAACGGAGAAAAAGACTGATTTTTTTCCGTTCTACAGCAAGATTTCATTGTACTTCACTTTTTATGGGTGTTCTACACTGTTGATAGCTTCTTTCACTTCCCCGCATTTCAACATAGAAGAACCAAAATAGGGATTATGAATCGCTTTTTCATTACTCAACCAGGTTGCTCCGCTGTCACTATCTGCCATCGGACAGTAATCGACAAATAGGGATTCCTTCGGACTACCAAATGTTTTAAACAACAAGATCAGTTCTTCCGACAAGGGTTTAAACCACTTCCTTAGTACTTTGATATCTTCAGCTTTAACCGCCTTATTCAACACGTTTTTGAGTTTTTCACTTCTTTTCATCCAAAAGTGATGCGCATCGCCTTGAAACAATTGCATATCAATATCCTTGAGTGTTTCTGCCATTTTTTTCGCAGATTTAAGCGCATTTTCGAAATCATCATTCGCCAACATTCTCTGTACTTCAAGGTAGTGTGTCAACAATGGAGCTATCGCCTCTCGCGCACTTTTACTGATCTTCAAGTGTTTGATTTCTTGATTTTTTTCACTTGCCGCTGCCTGATCAGCATCTTTATTCATCATACTGGGCTTCCCTGCTAACTGTGCAGCAGCGTCTATACTAAATGTACCATGAACTGCGATCTCCTCGCCTGACTCCAACCCTTCTTTTATGATGTATTGATGCCCTAGTGCCTCACCCAACGTGACTTCCCGCATACTAAAACTGATCTTATCCTCCCTTACATGCTTGATATAAACCAGTGACCGTTCTCCTGTCCACATTACTGCTGATTTTGGAACAACAATCTTCTCCTTTTGCTCTCTAAGCGGATTCTTAACGACTCCTTCAACCAACATTTCAGGTTTGAGTTTTCTTCCCGGATTGCGCATTTTGACACGAGCTTGAGCTACACGTGTGCGCGCATCAATCACTGGATCAATAAATGCGATGGTCCCTATAAATTCCTCTCCAGGATACGATTTGACTGAAAATGTAACTTCATCACCGTTATTCACCCATGATATGTCACTCTCATATATATCAAACAACACCCATACCTTGCTCAAATCTGCAATTTCATAAATAGATTCTCCGCGCTTTATATAGTCACCGAGTTTGACTTTCTTTTTGAGTACCACTCCAGAAACATCAGCTAAAATAGGAAACTGTTCTTTTATTGTTCCTTGCTCCACAATCTCATCAATTTGTCCCACAGTCAGTTTCCAATTCTTAAGTTTTTCACGAGCTGCCTGATAGAGCTGAGGCTGAGCTTTTCGTATCTTGTATGCCTCAAATAATTCTTCCTGAGCAGTCACCAGTTCAGGTGAATAAATCATCGCCAGTATCTGTCCTTCTTTAACACGTTCACCAGTATAACTAATCATCAGCTGCTCTATTCTTCCCGGCAAATGCGATGATTGAGAAAACACCTCGGTTTCGTCAGGCTGCACCTTGCCATTCAGTTGCAATTGTTTGACTGGAGTTTCTTTTTTAATGACTGCTGTTTCTATATCAGCTAATTGCATCGCTGCAGGTGACATTTTAACTTCCTTAGGGAGTTGATCTCCGTTGTCGTCAACCGGTACCAATTCCATACCACAAATCGGACATTTACCAGGTTCATTTTGACGAACCTGAGGATGCATAGAACAGGTCCATACCTGGTTCTTTTCAATTCCTTCTTTTACTGAAGATTGATCTATTCCTCCGTCACCGCCAAAAATCAACCATCCTAACAGTAAGCCAACCAATAAGGTAGGAGCGGCAATCACAACTATACGCTTTATACTTGTTTTCATTTTATTCGTTTTTTGAGGTAAAGTAATCGATCTTTGCTAATGCTTTGAATGCGTCTACCACTGCCGTCACAGCAGAAACTTCATATTTTAATAAACGCTGTTGAATGCGCAGCACTTCCTCGAAATCATTTCCCGAAGTGCTGTATGCTTTCAGCAATAATGTTTTCATTTGTTCCATTTTCTGCACCTGACGGGTGTAGAGTTCATCCATTTGACGTGCACGATCGAAGTCATACCACGCCTGCTCGTAATCAGAAAGCAATTGATTTTTAAATGCTTCCTTGCGATAACCAACCGATTCTCGAGTTAATTGTGCCTCCTTTATGGCGGCATCATATTTTTTGCGAAAAATTGGTATCGAAACATTGATCATTGGCATAATTACGTCTTTTCCATTGTTCGGAAGTGATACATCGTCACGTTGTCCAATAAACACATAATCCAACCCAACACCTATTTGTGGCATTCCTTTTTTACGGGCGAGTCGTGCTTGTGCTTCCGCCGATTTTCCCTGCAAATCCATTGCTTTTAATTGGGGGTGATTGTCAAACAAACTGTCTTTTCTGTACAATTGTGAGACCTTCGGAAAAGACAAGGTATCTATCACCTCTACCGATTCCATGGGTTCTCGATTCAATAATTGATTAAAATGAATCTTTAATGGTCTACGTTGATCTTCTTTCAATTTGATGTCCGTCTGGGCCTCATCAATCATAACGTCTACGCGGATTACATCAGTCATTGAACTTTTTCCATTCTCATAAGCACGTGTTGCCAAATGTTTATAGCTTTTTAGGATTTCAAGATTATCTCGTTGCAGACGAATTTGCTGTTCGATTTCGTATAATGGGTACCACGCCAATTTCACCTCTTTAAACAGCTCGTGCTTTGTCTGTATAAAATCTTCATATTTTTTAGCTGCCTTTAATTGATAAACAGATCCTGCAGCCTCCAGCGTTCCGAACCAGGGTAACATTTGAGACAATCCAATCTTCGCTTGCTGCGGTCCGACACGTGTTTGTACCGGAAAAATAAAAACCCCAAAAGAAAGCTGTGGATCTGGTAAGGTATTTACCTGTGCTACCTTTTCCATAGCAGCCTCAAAAGTTTTGAACTTGGATTTTAGAGTTGGATTATTCTCCGCTGCGATCGCTAAATATTCTTTGAGGGACTGTGCTGAAAGCATGTTAGCCACACTCAATACTAAAATACATGTGATTATTACGCGTTGTATCATTTTGCTTGTTTTTTAATTTTTAGCTCTTCTCGCCAGCTGTAAAGCACAGGAACGATGAAGTAAGTTATAGAGGCGATAATCATTCCTCCAAATGCAGGGATCGCCATAGGTATCATAATATCTGCCCCTCGACCTGTTGACGTCAATACAGGTAGTAAGGCAATGATAGTCGTAGCCGAAGTCATGATCGCTGGTTTAATACGTCGTTTGCCTGCACTAACAACAGCTTCTCGAACGGTAGCGATTGATTGGGTTTCGTTACGTTTAAAACTTTGATCCAAATAGGTTCCCATCAACACTCCATCATCTGTGGCAATTCCAAATAATGCAATGAATCCTACCCATACGGCAACACTCAGATTAATTGTTTTTATTTGAAACAAATCCCGCATATTAGTACCTAGCACATCGAAATTGAGGAACCCGTCCTGACCATAACACCAAATCAGCAAAAATGCTCCACTAAATGCCATGGCTATCCCTATGAATATCATCAAAGAAGTCGTCACGGATTTGAATTGAAAATACAAGATCAAAAAGATGATAAGGAGCACGAGCGGAACGATGATCGAGAGTCGTTTCTCCGCACGCACTTGGTTTTCGTAATCCCCGGAAAATTTATAACTGACGTTCGGTGGGACTTCCAGCTCTCCGTTGTCAATTTTTTCCTGAATATAACGCTGAGCCTCTTCGACGACTTCAACTTCAGAATATTGCTCTTTCCGATCAAACAAAACATAGCCTGTCAGAAAGGTATTTTCACTTTTAATGACTTGAGGACCTTTTACAAATTCAATGTCGAGCAGTTCATCGAGTGGTACCTGAGCACCTGTAGGTGTCGGAACTAATATTTTTTCCAGTCGTTCAGGATTGTCGCGAAGTTCTCTAGGGTAACGCACGCGCACTGGAAATCGTTCTCTACCTTCGACAGTGGAGGTTACTGTGTTTCCACCAATTGCCGTTTTAATTACATGTTGAATATCTTTTACATTCAACCCATATCGTCCAATTCGATCTCTGTCAATATTGAGGTGGATATAAGGCTTACCGACAATACGATCGGCAAAAACAGCCTCCGATTTAACCATGGGTACCTTTTTTAAAATCGATTCGAGTCGCATTCCGAATTTCTCGATAGTTTTGAGGTCAGGTCCGAACACTTTGATACCCATCGGTGCTCGCATGCCCGTTTGCAACATGACTAACCGTGTTTCAATCGGTTGCAATTTAGGAGCTGAAGTTACACCGGGTATTTTGGTCACTTTTACGATCTCGTTCCAAATGTCATCAGGAGATTGAATGTGCTGCCGCCAATTGCGAAAATACTGTCCGTCTTCGTCCGGAATAAGATGTTTTTCTTTGATATCCTTAGCTATAGCCGCTTCATTGGAAAGCGTATCACCAGTTTTTAGAACGAATTGACCATCAACCGTTTTATAGCGCTGTCGATGACCATTTTCATCGACGAGGTATTCCGTTTTATAATTAATGATATTTTCGTACATCGAAATGGGCGCAGGATCTAACGCAGATTCGGCACGTCCCATTTTCCCAACGGCTAGTTCCACTTCTGGAATATTAGTCAACAGCATATCCAGCTGTTGCACGACTTTCTTATTATGTTCAACTCCGGCATGCGGCATTGAGGTGGGCATCAACAAGAAGCTTCCCTCATCAAGCGATGGCATGAATTCCTCTCCCAACCCGGGGAACGTATGTGCCAGTCCTGACCAAACGCTAGTGGTGCGAATATTTACGCCAACTTTATCAAAACCAGTGGCTATAAAACCAAACATCGTGTTGAAACCCAGCCAAATGGTCAACCCTAGAATCATCACAAAGCCAGGTAACGCCAGAAAAACAGCTTTGTTGCGTAGACACCAGTTCAAAATGCGTGAATAATAATATTCCAGCAAATAAAACAGCGTTAGAATGATACTCACCAAAAGAGCCACAAACATAAAGTTTCCCAGCGTAGAATTACTCGGTCCCAGAGGCATCCATTCTTTCGCTAATAACCAAACAACAGCAAGTGCAGTAACAATGATGGTCAGGTGACGAATTAAAAAATGATCGCGCCCAGCATATTTTCGAATAAACCAAGAAGTCGAAAGTGCCGTAAGTGTTAACCCTGCCCAGGTATATCCCATAAAAAGCACAGCAATTCCCAGGAGAATGATAAACGCATTGATTACATGCCCCTTGATATTCCGTTTTATTTTAAAACCAAACACCCAGTGTGCAAGGGTTGGTATAATGAACAACACAACGATAACAGCAGCCAGTAGAGCAAAAGTTTTGGTAAACGCGAGTGGTCTAAACAGTTTACCTTCGGCAGCTTCCATTGTAAATACCGGGATAAAACTAACAATCGTCGTTGTTACGGCAGTCAGGATAGCTGAACTAACTTCAGCTGAGGCATTGTAAATGGTGGTGATTAATTTTTCGCCACTATCCTTTGCATTGCGCAAGTGTTTGACAATATTTTCGGAGAGAATAACCCCCAAGTCGACCATTGTACCAATAGCTATAGCTATTCCCGATAGCGCCACAATATTGGCAGTCACTCCAAAATAGCGCATGGCGATAAAGACCATCAATACGGCTATCGGCAAAACGCTGGAAATAATTAATGAGGCCCGCAAATTAAGGACCATAACCACCACAACGAGAATTGTAATCAACAATTCAAGTGAAAGTGCTTCTTCCAGGGTACCTAATGTTTCGTTGATAAGTTCTGTACGATCGTAAAAAGGTACAATAGTCAATTGGCTCTCTTTTCCAGATGCCAATGTTTTTTTGGGTAATCCCGATGAAATCTCCTTGATCTGATCCTTCACGTTATTGATGACCTCGAGGGGGTTGGCACCATATCGAGCAACCACTACTCCACCAACGACCTCGGCACCATCCTTATCCAATACTCCACGACGGGTTGCGGGTCCGCGCGCGACTCTAGCGATATCCTGAATCCGGATCGGGGTGTTATCCACGACATCAACCACTGCTTTTTCGATATCTTCAAGTTCTTCAATATAACCGATTCCCCGAACGAGGTATTCCGCTTTATTGATTTCAATGGTCTTCGCGCCCACGTCCTGGTTGGACATTTTAACGGCTTTCACCACCTTACTCAGTGGAATACCGTAATTTTCCAGAGCATCTGGATTAACGTCAATGTGATATTCGTCAACGTAACCCCCAATCGAAGCAACCTCTGAAACACCTTCAGCCCCATTGAGTCCATATTTTACGTAAAAATCTTGTACAGATCGCAATTCCTGTAAATCCCAACCTCCTGTCGTATTTCCATTTTTATCGCGACCTTCGAGTGTGTACCAGTACACCTGACCGAGGGCCGTAGCATCAGGTCCCAGAGAAGGCTGAGCACCATCGGGTAATACCCCTGAAGAAAGTGAATTCAATTTCTCAAGGATCCGCGAACGCGACCAGTAAAATTCAATATCTTCATTGAAGATGATATAAATACTGCTAAATCCGAAAACAGAGGAGCTTCTTATTGATTTTACACCAGGAATACCCAACAAAGCGGTCGTTAAAGGATAAGTGATCTGATCTTCTATATCTTGTGGAGAGCGTCCTTTCCATTCGGTAAAAACGATCTGCTGATTCTCTCCGATGTTTGGAATAGCATCCACCGATACCGGATCGGAGGGTAATATGTCCGTATCCCAGTGAAATGGTGCAGTGATAACCCCCCAAGTAACGATTCCGACTAAAACAATGGAAGTCACTAATTTATTCTCAAGAAAATACTTTATGATTTTATTCAACATGAATGCATACAATTACAATGAACAATATGGTGATCAATAACACGAGTTATCTCACCTCGACGTTCGGGATACCTGCTAATTGTATGTGTATTAGAGTCTGAAAACCTGGTGCAAGACTTGTCTGTTCTGTCTGACCAAGGGTGGTGAATAAGCTATAGAGCAAGCGTGTTTTAGCTCAAAAACAGGTGACTGGATCGATGCTGGAATTGGCCATAATTCTGCGATTAACAGTACAGGAGCGGTAAAGCTAATTTGAGTGTAATCATCTTCTAATGAAACGGTATGATAGGTATTGTGGCAACAATCTTCTTTATCAATAGTCGCAACCCCATTTTCATTGTCACACGTATTGATCTCCGGCATTTCCATACCACAACCAACAGCTGATTTGCCGATTGCCACGTTCGTCTCTACCGCTTCCCCACCGCAATAATGCGTAGAGAAAGTGAGACTCATGTTAACCACGAGTAGAAACACTGACAATAATATGGCTGCAATTCTCTTTACCATTTGAGTTCGAAATTATAAAAATTACTTGAAACGAACGAATAAAAAGTATTTGAGTACAGCACAAAAATTTGTAATCCGAATACCTGAGCGCAC
>CAYFTH010000114.1:0-9743 GCA_964346075.1 uncultured Fluviicola sp.
CCCATCACTTTATAATTCGTTCGCGGGAATATGAGAATGATACAATTCTTGTTCAACTCAAAGAAAACGAAACAGTAACGCGAACCATACATCTAAACCAGTCTGTAAAACAATTTGATGAGGTTGTCGTTTCGGGGCATTTGCGCGCCCGCAGAAAATCAGATAGCCCTGTCCCTATTGAAGTCTACGATGCTGAGTATTTCGAGGCAAATCCCACGCCATCCATTTTTGAGTCACTGCAAAATGTAAATGGAGTGCGTCCTCAGATTAATTGTGGCGTATGTAATACCGGGGATATTCATATCAATGGACTGGAAGGACCATACACGATGATTTTACTGGACGGCATGCCAATTGTGTCCGGTTTGGGTACCGTTTACGGTTTGAATGGGATTCCTCAATCGATGATTGAGAGTGTAGAAATTGTTAAAGGTCCGGCATCGACATTGTATGGTTCGGAAGCCGTAGGTGGAATTATTAATATCATTACCAAAAATGGCGCCAAAGCACCGAAGTTGAGTGCCGATGTTTTTACAACTTCGTGGCTTGAACACAATGTTGATCTCGGTTATCGATTGGATGTATCGGATCGGGTGGAGTCATTGTTAGGAATCAACTATTTTAATTTTGATCAGATCATCGATAATAACAACGACAATTTTACTGATGTGGCCCTGCAGGATCGCGTATCAATTTTTAATAAATGGAATTTTCAACGCCCGGGAAATAAGGTGTTCTCTTTAGCAGGTCGTTATGTTTATGAAGATCGTTGGGGTGGAGAAACGAACTGGAGTAAAGATAACCGCGGAAGTGCTGATGTTTATGGAGAAAGTGTGTATACGAGCCGCTGGGAATTGTTGGGGCGATATGAAATCCCCTGGATTAACGATTTAATATTCGCATTTTCAGGAGTAGGACATCAACAAAATTCATTTTATGGTGACTTGAGCTATCAGGGTACACAGAATATTGGTTTTGGGCAATTGACCTGGAACAGTGAAGGCGAAACCCACAACTGGTTAATAGGTTCAGCTTCGCGATATACCTATTACAACGATAATTCCACAGCTACAGAATCCTATTCGAGTGACAGTTCCCTGGTAGATGATCCATCTCGGGTTCTTTTACCCGGAGTTTTTGTTCAGGATGAAATGGTCTGGAGCAAATCGCACCGGTTGCTTTTGGGATTGCGCTATGACTATAATTCTAAACATGGATCAATTTTGACGCCTCGTGCTAACTACAAATGGACGTCCAAAGATAAGTTGCAGACGCTCCGGATTAGTGCTGGATCAGGATATCGGGTGGCCAATATATTTACTGAGGATCATGCTGCACTCACGGGGTCTCGCGAGGTTGTGTTTTTGAATGAATTGAACCCTGAACGTTCCTGGAATGCGAACATTAATTATGAATATGTGGCTACTTTCGGGGAAGCGTTTTTTGCGACCTTTGACGCAACGGCATTTTATACCTACTTTGACAATAAAATAATTCCCGACTACAGCACGGATCCTACAAAAATTATTTACGACAATCTCGGCGGTTATGCCGTTTCTACAGGTGTTTCACTCAATGCAGACATACGCTACAAATCGTTGACAGCTCGCTTGGGCGGTACGCTTATGGATGTTTCTCAAATTGAAAATGACCAACGTATTCGACAAGAATTTCAGGAACGCTACACTGTTACCTGGAATATTGGATACGAATGGAGCAGGTACGGATTGAAATTCGATTATACGGGTAGTCTATACGGACCTATGAAATTACCGCTGCAAGGCGAACTGGATCCCCGACCCGAATTTGCTGATCCCTGGAGTATTCAAAATATCAAAATTTCTAAGCATCTGGGTGATCATTTTAAATTGTATGGAGGGATTAAAAACTTGTTGAATTGGACACCGGGTCAAAACATACCATTTCTCATTTCGAGAGCACATGATCCTTTTGATGAGGAAGTCGCTTTTAATGCGCAGGGAGACGTCATGGCGACAGAAAACAATCCTTACGCACTCACTTTTGATCCGGAATATATTTATGGTCCGAACCAGGGGATCCGCTTTTTTATGGGTCTGAAGTATTCGTTTTAAATAATCCAGGAGCTATTTTACTGCCGGTAGCGTAAAATGTACACTAGTTCCCTGACCTTTCTCAGAAGTGATCCAAATTTGACCTTCGAGGCGCTCGATAATCTTTTTGATGGCGGCAAGTCCAATGCCTTGCCCGCTGAAAAATTCGTTTTGATTGATTTGTTGATATTGCTCAAACACCTTATCTCGATTTTTCTGATCGATACCTATACCGTTGTCTGCAATGGTAAACTGTATGTAGTCATGTTGGTGATCAGCTATAATTTCGATCGCTGGTGGAACTCCTGGCTGGTGGTATTTTAAACTGTTTTCGATAATGTTTTGAAATACCTGGTAGAGCATGACCTTGTCACCTTTAACTTCTGGAAGGTCACCGTAACGAAAGGTGGCTGAAGTATTTTCAATATTATCGCGCAGATTTATTTCAACCTCCTTGATGATTTTCGTGATATTCACGGGTTCTTTAGGATTGCTACTGTGCGAAATCTTTGAAAATAGAAGAGTTTTATCGATTTTTACAAATAATTGTTTCGTGCTTCGCTCAATGATATCCAAATACTCCTTGTTTTGCGGAGTGATCTGATCACTAAACTTTTTCTTAAAACGTCCGATTAAACTGGAAATAGTGCGTAATGGACTTTTTAAATCGTGAGAGGCGATGGCTGCAAATTGTTCAAGTTGTTCGTTAGATTGTTTGAGTTTGTTGCGCTCATACTCGAGGTTGTGATTCAATGATTTTAATTCTTCCACCTTTTCGTCAATCTTTTTATTATACGCATTGATGAGTGTATATAAAATAAAGGCCGTCATGAGCACATAAAAGATCCCTTTTATGATCTGAAAAAGGTTTTGCGTGTAGATGTCAAAATCACTGAAGAAGTAATAGGCAATTTTATCACTCAGTACTATCCAAAGTACACCTATAAAAATATATATAAGGGTGATTTTTAAAGCAGATTTCAAGATTAGCGAGTTTTAATTTAATCAAAGGTACAGAAAAGATGGCTTTTACAGCAAAATTTAGTTAAAATCATACACTAAGTTATTAAGAAGGTGTTGAATACCAAAGCTATCTATCAATTTTTGATCGGTTCCTGCGATATCTTTCTGAACAATATTTGACGAATGACCAGTCCTTTGCTTATTTCTTCCGCCACAAGAATGGATGACCGCAAATAGGACATCTTTTAAATGAAAGATTACGTTTTGTCATTTGAGAGGACAACCTATTTCGAGTGGAATTGTTTAGATGGTCCTTCTAAAGTAGTGCTTAATATAAGGAACACGCTTCTTAGCATGAACAGCGTATCGTTTTTTTGTACTAAATTCATTGGTGATGCCAATTGCTATTACATCGGGTCTCGGGTCTTACACCTTGAATGAGGTAGGTGAAAAGTCATCCTTATTGGCAAGAGTATTTTACAACACTGAGCTTTTCAGATTGAGAATTAAAAAAATTGTTCAAGAACAAAAACGTGTCAAAAACAACCGTAGCAATGCAATTGATTAAGCATGTATACCGGGGCGTGAATGAGTCTTATTCTTATTGAGGGTGATGATTCTTAGGGTTTGAAACTGAAAACGCTCAACATTTATTAACATAATTATGACAAAAAATGTTAAAAATTTGGAATTCTAAAAAATAGAATACTAAGATTTGTTGAACAGTTTTTTTTTTTTTTTTAGACTTGCACAGTTCGATTAACCATAAGGCCTTATGAAGTATCTATTGAACCACTTAAAGTTGAAGAGATCAACTTTAAATATTAACTAATTTAAATTTAATCGATATGAAAATTAATAGTCGAATTTTATTTGTTTTGTGTACAATTTGTTTCTTTGCTTTTGAATTCAATGCAAAGAAGATTGAAATCTTTAGAAAAGGAAGTGAAGACGGTGTTCATTATGATCGTATTAATGAATCCCATACACTATTCAAAGATAAACTATCCTGTACTCAGCCAGGAAACACAAAGTGTGGATGGAATCAACCGCCTACAATTGGTGGAGAATCAGCCGAAGAAATAGAAGACTGGGTTTTGGAACAAGTTGTAAGTGGAACAAAAAACGGAGATGCAACGTACAATGAAACAGTTTTTGTAAAATGGAGTACCGATGCTGATAGCGGTGCTCTAACAATCGTAATGACTGATGAATTTTAAGTTTTTAAGATCACTCTTGTTGATTGGAGCACTATGCGTGCTCCAATCTTCAATTTGTCAGAGGAATTTTGGTGTTGATTTTTCGGAAAAAATTGTTCTGGATAGCCTAAATTATAACGGGCATACAGCTACACATTACTGCCTGATAGGAGATCAAGTGTTTTATGTACTAAAAAAGCGCAAAAGGCTCAGTCTATACGCCAAAAACATAGAAAACGATAGAAGCAGACATATTCAGAAAATCAATAATATACCTCGTAGCAACTTTTTGACGGATTTTGGGGTAAATTCCTCATTAGATACTGTCTATTATTTATTTAATGATGGAGTAGTAAAATTACCTGTGAATCAGCAGGACAATGATTTTCATAAACTTGATTACCTTTATAAAACTCAATTTGTTAATTACAATTTAGATGTATATAAGAATAAATTGATTATTTCTGGATGTTATAATCGCTACAATGATTCAGATCAACCTACCCTTTGTCCATTGAGCGTTGTTCATGACAAAGGACATGTTATTTTGCGACGTGAATTAAAGCATGATGCGGTGGCCTTAACCCATTTTCCATCTTATTTTTTTGCTGTTGATTTTGGTTATGTTGCTTTTACAAAATCCCTCACTAATGAGATTGTTCTATTGAACTTAGATTCAATGAGTTTTTCTGTTGTGGGTGATTTAAAACCTCTAAATGACAGCATAACAAGGCTTCCTTTCGAAACTAAAATAGGTCCAGGTTCTGTTGCAAAAAAAATCATCTTCAAAACGAGAGAGTATACAAAAGACCTCATAAAAATAGAAGGGGTTGTTTTTGTTAACGATTCGACCTTTTGCACGGTTAAAAAAACGGGTGGTACTTCAATTCGGTCAAAAAGATTGATTGATGTTTACAGAAAGACGGATGAAAACAACTGGCAACTTGTTACAACAAAAAAATTTAAGAACAGGATAATGACAAAACGAAATCACTTATTTCAGTTTCATTTCACCAATAAAGTTCAAGTTGTAGGAAGGAATATATGGGCCATTTCTGTGATGGATATACCTGAGGAGATCAATTCTAACTGGAGAATGAAAAGGTATGGTGAAAATATATCAAATGAAGATGACCTAAATCAGGCTATATATGTGTATAAAATTCAGCTGTAAGATTTTATTATCATTTCTATTAATATCCTCATGTTCGAGGAGTAAGTATGTCGTTTATGATGAAACTTTGTGTCCAACTATTATCAATTTAGATGATCAAAATTCTAAAACAGTGTTGATTGATTATTTAAGTTGTTCAGATTGTTTGGAAGAGCTAGTAAATACCACTAGTGACACAGTTGATTTGGAAATAATTTTTTTAACCCGTAAGAGTAAATTTATTATTAATGAGATTGTCAGAAATCATCCGAATTTGAAAAAGAAAAAAGGATGTAGCATTTACTTTCAATTTTCAAAGAAAAAGGATGCTTACTCATATAGTTTGTTCAACAGGTTATTTCATAACTATTCCCAAAAGGAGTCGCCGGTTATTATTGTGTCAGGTGAATCTGATGTCACCGCCTATAGCTACAGTGATTACATTAAAGAGTTTGAAGTTGATTCCAATTATACTATTGGTGAATAACTCAATCATTAATTGAGTTGTATTCGCTATTCAAAGAAGATTACGTTTTGTCGTTTAAGAGGACAACCTATTTCGATTGGAATTGTTTAGATGGTCAAATGCAAGGAGTACTCCTTTCAAATCATTATTTTTGTAAAAATCGTTTTTCAACATGACACTAGCAGAGATACAAAAAGACATTCAGGCTGGGATTCCGGACGCGATTCCTCCTAAAAAAGATTACGATCCATCTGTGAATCACGCGCCCAAGCGGAAGCAAATTCTTTCGAAAGAAGAAGAAAAGTTAGCGTTGCGTAACGCATTGCGCTATTTCCCAAAGGATCAGCACGCTGAATTGATTGAGGATTTCAGACAGGAACTCAAAAATTACGGGCGTATATACATGCATCGTTATCGTCCGGATTATAAATTGCATGCGCGGAATATCAATGAATTTCCAGGAAAATGTGATCAGGCAAAAGCGATTATGTTGATGATTCACAATAATTTGGATCACGCTGTAGCGCAACATCCACACGAACTGATTACCTATGGTGGAAATGGTGCTGTTTTTCAAAATTGGGCACAATACCGGTTGACCATGAAGTACTTGTCAGAAATGACGGAGGAGCAAACACTGGCGATGTATTCTGGACATCCGATGGGATTATTTCCATCGCACAAAGATGCACCACGCGTTGTGGTTTCAAATGGCATGATGATTCCGAATTATTCGTCTCAGGATGACTGGGAGAAATACAATGCACTCGGAGTTACTCAATATGGACAGATGACAGCAGGTTCATACATGTATATCGGACCACAAGGGATTGTGCATGGAACTACAATTACCGTGCTGAACGCAGGTCGTATGATCGCTAAAGAAGGAGAGGGATTAGCAGGTAAATTGTTTGTTACAGCTGGACTTGGAGGGATGTCAGGAGCTCAGCCAAAAGCGGCGAGTATTGCGGGATGTGTTTCAGTAACGGCGGAGATCAATCCAAAGGCTACAGAAACCAGACATTCTCAAGGCTGGGTAGATGAAGTCATTGAAGACCTCGATGAGTTGGTAACACGTGTTAGAAAAGCCAAGGAAGATAAAGAGGTCGTATCCATTGCTTACCAGGGGAATATTGTGGATGTCTGGGAAAAATTCGATCAGGAGAATGTTTACATTGATTTGGGATCGGATCAAACTTCATTGCACAATCCCTGGGCAGGAGGCTATTATCCCGTAGGATACACCCTGGAAGAATCAAATGAAATGATGGCCAGTGAACCTGATAAGTTCAAAAAGAAAGTGCAGGAATCGCTGCGGCGCCATGCATCGGCCGTCAATAACCATACAGCAAAAGGAACTTATTTCTTTGACTATGGCAATGCCTTTTTATTAGAGGCTTCTCGTGCAGGAGCAGATATCATGGCGGAAAATGGAATTGACTTTAAATACCCGTCTTACGTACAAGATATCATGGGTCCCATGTGTTTTGATTTTGGATTTGGACCGTTCCGATGGGTTTGCGCTTCCAATGATCCTGAAGACCTCCAAAAAACTGATGACATAGCCTGTGCTGTGCTGGAAGAACTGAAAAAAGACAGCCCAGCTGAAATTCAGCAACAAATGGATGATAACATTCAGTGGATTCGCGGAGCGCAGGAGAACAAACTGGTTGTGGGATCTCAAGCAAGAATATTGTATGCTGACGCGATTGGTAGAATGAAAATTGCCGAAGCCTTTAACAATGCGATCGCAGCAGGAGAAATAGGACCGGTTGTTCTCGGTAGAGACCACCACGATGTTTCAGGAACGGATTCTCCTTTCCGTGAAACCTCAAATATCTACGACGGCTCCATGTACACAGCGGATATGGCGATTCAAAATGTGATTGGCGATAGTTTTAGAGGTGCTACCTGGGTTTCTATCCACAATGGCGGCGGCGTTGGCTGGGGTGAAGTCATCAACGGTGGCTTTGGTATGCTCCTCGACGGAACAAAAGATGCAGATCGCCGACTGAAAATGATGCTGCATTGGGACGTGAATAATGGAATTGCACGACGCAATTGGGCGAGAAATGATCATTCCATTTTTGCCATAAAAAGAGCTATGGAGGCAGAGCCAAGGTTGAAGGTGACGGTGCCGAATTTGGTGGATGATGATCTTTTGGAATAGGTTGCTGTGGAACCAGTTAATGAAATGAAAAGCATTTTGATTGAGAGTGTTTCCCGTAGCAGGTTCATATTACTGAACTCTGAAAAAATTGGAAAAAAACGTAGTTTTTGAAAGCGTTTTCATTGGAGTAATAAGTTGTTCTGGTTTTGAAAAGTTATTATATTAGTATAGTAACAATTTAAAACCACCAAATAATGACCTATAACCCTAAAATTCATAATAGGCAATCTATACGACTAAAAGGATATGATTACTCGCAATCAGGATTGTATTTTATAACGATTTGTTGCCAAAATAATGCACATATGTTCGGACGAATCATCAATGGGGAAATGATTTTAAATGATGCCGGAAAAATGATTGAAAAATGGTATTATGAATTGCAAAATAAATATCCTGACAAACGATGCCACGAAATGGTGGTGATGCCCAATCATTTTCATTGCATTTTGGAAAATATGGATATCGATTCATCGGACACCCACGGACGGACGTCCCCGCGTGGGCGTCCCCGTGGGTGTTCCGAAATTGAAACCGGATTGTTTGATTCACACGAAACAATTGAAAAAATGTTTGACGTACCACCATACGGTCCAAACAATAAAAAATATCAATCGCCATTGGGCGACGCAATTGGATGGTTTAAAACAATGACGACCAATGAATATATTCGCGGAGTGAAAACATTAGGATGGAAACGATTTGATAAGAAACTATGGCACTGGAATTATTTTGATCGGATCATTCGTAACCAATATGCATATAACAATATCACCAGGTATATTAAAAACAATCCTGAAAACTGGAAAAAGGATAAGTTTGGAAATTGAAGCTTAACTTCGACCTATTAAAGGCATGAATAAAGCGGATTACTTCAAACCATTTTTTTGCGTTTTCGATTACGGAAATAAGTGTTCCCCAGCACCCCAATGAGAATCAAAATCATTCCCGCAATTCCGTAAAATGAAATCACTTCATCAAATAAAAATAACCCGAGAAAGAATGCATAGATCGATCCGAGATATTTGAATGGTGTAATGGTCGCTGTGTTATCAGAGTGCAACGCCTTGGTCATGAGTACCTGCGCAAATTGTGTAAAAACGCCCACGATGATCAAAACAATCCATTCAGTCGCGTTCGGCACGATATAATTATTGGCAGTGATGACGGCCATAACAGGAATGGCGACAATGGGAAAATACATGACAATGGTAATGGGAGCATCGGTATTACGGCATTTGACGATTGCATTGTAAGAAACACCAGCACACATAGCTGAAAAAATTCCGACAACGATCCACCATGGATTGATTACGGAAACAGTACTGTCGCTGCTTAAAAATTTGGATAATCCCATAAACACGATACCACCAAAGGCAATGGCGAAAAACAACCACTGTATCGGTTTCACGCGCTCTTTGATGAGAAATATCGCAATGATTACGGTGAATATTGGACTCAAATACTGCACCGTTGTAGCAATGGCAATGGGTAAATTGTCGAGTGTATAAAAAAACAGTGTTAAAGCCGTCGTTCCAAAAATCCCTCTTATGATCAACCACTTCTTATTATTTCCCCAGAATGGAATCTTTTTTTGACGGACAATGGCAAAACACATCAAAAATGTAATGATAGATCGAAATAAAATGATCTCTGGGATGGGGTATCTTTGTATATTTGGAATTATTGTCTGTTCGGGACCTTGTCCAAGTATTTTAAC
>CAYFTH010000115.1:0-9508 GCA_964346075.1 uncultured Fluviicola sp.
AAGTGCTCGACCACTATGATGAAGGAGTTGTTCAATCTGAAACATTAGATCCTTTGCTAGCCAACGGTATTCCGATGACTGAGACAGAAAAAGATCAGATCATTGCCTTTTTGGAGACGCTGACAGATTATGAATTACTGGATACAGAATTGCTAAATGAGTAAAAAAATGAAAAAAATAATTGGATTCGTGTTGATAATGGCGAGCACCAGTTTTCATAGCAGTGCCTGTGACGTATGCGGGTGTGCCGTAAATCCGGGAATGGGAGATGTGATTCCAGGAGTATTTAGCAATTATTTTGGAATACGCAGTAACATCAGACATTTTCAGAGTGAGCACTTCGGCTTTTTGGGAGAACCGCCCATTTTATCCAATGAATGGTTCCATACTACTGAGGTTTATGGACGTTACTCGCCTACCCGACGCATTCAGTTTTTAGGTTTCATCCCTTACAATGCTGTAGCGAAAACTGAAGATGATCAAAATATGGCTTTGACAAATGGAGTTGGGGACATGCGCTTGAAAATTAATACGCTTGTTATTGATAAAAAAGACACTGCACAAAACAGTATTTTCAATGTTTTTATCGGTGGAACTGTAAAATTACCTACAGGCAGATACGACTACATTGATGGAGAGCAGCAATATTTTAGAAGAACGATGCTACCGGGGACAGGAACAATGGATTTTAGCCTGGGAACTGATGTCATATACCGCAAAAACAACTTAGGTGGTATGGCTAGTTTCAATTATACGTGGCGAGGCGAAAATGATTTGAACTACAATTTTGGTAATGTAGGGTTCGGACAAATTACTGGATTTTATCAACTCAAACGACCCAATTCCTCATTTCTATTTGAGACGGGTGCAGAGGTCACTAATTTGGAGGCTGATTATGACATGCGTTTCAACGAAAAACAAATCTATTCAGAGGGCTGGATGATTTCGCCATTGGTAAAAGTCACATGGTTTTCTGAAAAGTGGTCAGTTTATGGCAAGTTCAATAAAGCCGCAATACAAAATATGGCGCAAGGAAAAGTTCAACAACGTTATCAATTTAATATTGGGATTACACGATTTTTAAATTAAAGGTTAAATAAGTTAAAAGTAAAATGTTATGAAAAATGTAAAGTTTGTATTAATTGCTTTAGGTGCTCTCGTAGCTCTAAACAGTTGTAAGAAAGATGAAGATGATCACGATCACGATCATGACGAAGAGAACAAATCAATGCAGGTGACAATTGATTCACCAACAGAGGGTCAGAATTTCAATCTCGGAGAAGACGTCACTATTTCAGGTTCTGCTTCAGCAAATTTTGAAATGCACGGATATGAAGTCAAACTAATCAACGAATCCAATAATGATTCGATACTGTTTGAAAACTTCACTCATCAACACGAGGAAAACATCAGTTTTTCTGAAACGTGGACAAATAATGTTGACGATCACAGCGATATTCGCGTTGAAGTTTCTTCACTTGGTGACCACGAGGGTACTGAAAAGGAAACCGAATCTGTTCACATACATTGTCATCCGATGTAGATTCACCAACCCATTCTCAAAATAAAAGAACGACTCTTTCACTATTGAAAGGGTCGTTTTTTTATTTCAATAGTAAATATTCTCAATGTTCTGTCTTCGCTTTTATATGAGCGAATTCAAAAAAGCTCCTCAGGCTTCGAGAGCATTGACGATATACTCAATAACCTCCTCAGGCTTCAGCCTTCGAGAGCCTCAGGCTTCAGCTGAGGACGAGGGCTGAGGACGAGGGCTGAGGCTCTCGAAGCCCGAAGCCCGATGCCCGATGCCCGAAAATTACTTTATTCATGTTCCGCCCAGATCTGCACTAACTCCCCCATTGTTTCCACTGCTTTCTCCATATCCTGAACACTCACGTATTCATGTTTTGAGTGAATAGCCATTTCTCCGGTAAATAAGTTTGGGCAAGGTAACCCCATAAAAGATAACCGCGAACCATCCGTACCACCTCGAATAATCACTGGTCTTGGTTCGATTTCTGCTTTTTTCATGGCCTGAATCGCGTAATCCGTAACAAAAGGAACTTCCTTGAGCACCTCCTTCATATTGCGATACTGTTCATGTATTTCAAACTCGTATGTTGCTCCTTTATGTTGGTGCACTACATTCTTAACAATATTCTCCAGGCGTCTTTCGTAATCTGCTAATTGCTTGGTTTCATGATCCCGAATAATGAATTGGAGGGTCGATTTCTCCTGAATTCCATCAAAAGCAATGGGATGTACAAATCCTTCCCGTCCTTCAGTCGTTTCTGGTGACCAACTGTCGCTGGGCAACGCCGCAAGAATTTCACCTCCGATTTTTAAAGCATTGACCAATTTATTCTTAGCATAACCAGGATGCGAACTGATGCCATGAACGGTGATTTTTACCTGATCGGCAGAGAAACTTTCATCCTCAATCGAACCAAGAACACCACCATCAAGTGTGTAACCATAATCCGCATTTAATTTTTCCATATCAAGATAATTCACACCGCGACCAACCTCTTCGTCTGGCGTAAACAAAATCCGAACATCGCCGTGCTCTACTTCGGGGTGCTCCTGTAAATATGCTACAAAATCCATGATACAAGCCACTCCTGCTTTATCGTCCGCGCCTAATAATGTATTACCACTTGCTGTAATCAAATCGTCACCTATTTTCTCTTTCAAATACGGGTGTTGATCAGTGGTGATCACCTGATTTCCATCTTCAGGAAGCGTGATGGGCGTGCCGTCATAATTTTTGTGGAGAATAGGCTTCACGTTTTTACCGGAAACGTCAGGGGCTGTGTCCATGTGGGCACAAAAACAAACTGTTGGTACTTTTTTATCAATGTTACTTTTCACAGTTCCAAAAACATAACCGTATTCATCCATTTCAGCATCTTCAATACCTAAAGATTTTAATTCCTCTAAAAGAATTTTACCCAAATCTTTCTGAATCATCGTAGATGGAAAGGTTTCCGAATTGGGATCTGCTGTTGTATCGATCTGAACATATTTCATTAGGCGTTCTGCCACGCTGTGTGAATAATCTTTTATTGCCATTATTCTCGTTTTATTTTAGAAATTCGAATATAAGGAAAGATTTTTTATCCTTGGGTTGAAAGCCTTGACAAAAGCATCTTTATTTCTGCGCAATCAATCAACCAAAATATATACATTTAGAAGTGTTTACATTTATAAAAAATACAATAATCACATGAATTGGAAGTAGTTAAATTAATATATTGCGATGAATAATAAATCACTAATGCCAAGGAAAAATAAAATAGACCTCTCATGATACTCAAGATCTCAAGTTTTGTCGGACAACAATGATAATGAATATAAGAACCTTAAATACAAAGACTCATGAAATATACTTTATATACAATAATCCTGCTGATCACATTGTCAATAGTGGCTTGCACATCATCTAAAGAAACTGCGCGCTTAAAAAATGAACATCAACCATCATCAAATGACTCATCATCTGTAGTTGCCTGGACATTAATTGATCAAGGTAATATGCATGGCGCGGGAGAAGAAGGGATTGAAGCAGGATATCGTATTATTCGCGATGAAGCGACGATGCAACGACTACTAAAAAAAATGCAAGTTTCTAAAAGATTAAAAATACCCGAAGATGAAAACTTCTTTGACGATTACATGCTCCTCTTTCTTTTTGATAAAGTCCGTAATACTGGGGGGTACCACTTCGACACCAAAAAAATAACCAAATCGCCTCAACAAGTGACCGTGCATACTACGAGTGAAGCTCCTTCTGCAAACGCACCGAGTGTTATGACGCAGCCATTTTTAATCATACAAATGGATCAAAATTCACTACCCATTGAATACCAACTTATTGAAAGGTGAGTTTTTTTGTTTGAACCTGGCCATTCTTTTTCAAACTTACGAGGTAAATACCAGGAGCAATATCATCCGTGTCAAGAATCACCAGATTTTTTCCCTTCGTCGCCATGATTTCATGTGCTGAGATGCGTTTTCCGGTCATATCAGATATGTAAATTTCCACAGGACCTCCCTTGTTATTGGAAAATTTTAAATTGACTTCTTCACTTGCGGGGTTTGGATACACCGTAAAGTCTACTGGACTATTTAAAACATCTTCTAAAGCCACAATATCGTCCGAAGGTGAACCTTCATAAATATTGATATCATCGAGATAGAAGTTATTCCCTCCATCACTTTCAAATTGAAATTTAAATCTAAAATTCTCGTCGTAGAAAGAACTGATGATATTGGTAACATGAACAGTCACCCATTCCTCTTCTGATGCTGGTGCCCAAAAACTGCTGTTCACTTGAGGAGATAATAAATCACCTACGATTGTTTTTCTTGTATAAAAAGGTTCGTCACAACCTTTGCTGATTTGAACTCTCAACCACTCCTGATTATCGTTTGTTCTTTTACGATAAGCGTAACGAAAAGAAAGTGTTAGATCTTCTGAAGCATCAACTGACGATAAATCAACCGGTCCTGAAATGAGTTCATCTACCGATCCTTCAGGCTGACCATAATTCGCTAAATACGCACTTTTGGAACCTGAAAGTGCTGCTGCTGAAGTAATTTTGAATCGTGCATTGCCACCAGAAACATTTTCGCTTGACCAATAAGGGTTACTGACAAAAGAAGTGTAGCTCTCAAAACGCTCAACATAAGGCAAATAGGATGAGGGTATAACATTTATGTAATTGGTTTGGTAAATAGAATCCGTACCATAAGGAGTTTCCACAACCATAGCCACATCATAATCACCAGGAGCACTGTAACAAACTTGAGGAGCTTGTCCGGAAGCTACAGAAGGGTTTCCACCTGGAAAATACCAGCTGATATCCGTTGATAATCCAGTAGTATTCGTTGATTCATCAGACAACGTAAAACAAAATTCCTGACCAGCAGAGGGACAATCGACATCAAAATCGGCTATTGGTGCACTCCAATTACAATTCAATTGACCTGCCGTTTTTTCGATGGCTATCGCTCTACGACCGACCGCATTATCGGTACCCAACGCTTTCACACTGAACCAATTTTCATAGTTCGAAGCGTATTGCAACACCAAGTTGGTATCGGTCACGTATGCAATGCTATCCATGTATTTAGCTCCCAGTTCACTGACTTCATACCCTGTGGCTCCATTCACAGGATCCCAGGACAACATCATGGAATCAGGACACACCCATTCCAGGCCGAAAGACTCAGGAACATTCAATACTGTAAACGTAGTATCACTAACCGCTTCAAGGCCATTTCTTTCGACTTTGATGCGTCCAAGCCCCGTCGGCGTACCTGAAGGAATATTCCATGAAAAATGCCGTTCATCAACCTGCGCCGTACCAATTACTGACCAGTTATTTCCATCATCTGGAGAAAATGAAATCGTAAAAGGATTGGTGCCTTCTGGAGCATCCCAACGAATTAATCGGTTTTCTGAAGGAACTAATGCCTCGAATCCCGATGGGTAAGTCACCTGCATTTCATTACTTTCAATGACATATACCACATGGTACTTTTGAACTCCCTGAGGGATATTGTAACCATCAACAGTCACTGAATACGCACCTGCTACCGGATTATCAATAGTTACTTGTTCCATGTTATTCAGGCTATCAGTTCCACGAATAGCATTCGCATCAAGCGCTGTGACATTAGGAGATGGGTCAAGTTTCCACGGTTGGTATTGTATCGTAGAAGGATCCGTTACCATCATGTTCAAATCGTTAACTAAAGCCGTAGCCGCATTCGTGCTCCCCTCATAGTCGGTCCAGTAGATCATTACTCTTAATTCCTCTGTTCCTGCGGGTACATTAATAGTATGCATATTTTGTTGTCCCTGGTCAATAGAATCCAGGAGGTAATTGCCTTGCTGCATTGTTTCCAGGGCGCGGCGTGCATTAATACTCCCCCAACCATGTTTAAAATCAGGTCCTGGATTACCAAGATCATCTGCACCATTGAGTACCATTGCTTTTATCAAACCAGCATGCGGAATAACTCCACCGTTGATATCCTGATAGGCATCATATAATTGAGCCAATGTTCCTGCTACACCAGGGCATGACATAGATGTTCCCGTGAAATTGTCATAATTATTATCATAGACCGTAGAATAAACCTGAGTACCTACACCGCAGATATCCGGCTTAATCCGTCCATCCTCCGCAGGGCCTCTACTACTGGAGTTTCTCAAGCTACTCGTGTTGGATAAATTACCTACACACATTACATTTTTACCGGACTTATGACCACCAGTAATGTTTCCCCAACCAGAACCGGCTCCATAACCACAATCACTTGTTCCACTGTTACCAGCTGAAAAAACGTGAATTAAAGATGGATGCAAACGCACTTGGTTATCCAGTTGTTGAGTAAGATTTGTGTATCCGGCATTACACCCATTACTGTAACTTTTAGAAGTAATGTAAACATCGTCGTTCTGATAAAGATCAGGAACCAAAGCGTAATTACTGTTCCAGCTATTGTAAACAAGAAGGTCTGCACCATGAGCCATTCCCCTTGCTGTGGGATCGAGATTACCAGCTCCCATAATTGTACCCGCAACGTGGTCGCCGTGATTATCCGAAGGGGATGTGCTACAGGAAGAACATTCTGACTGATCAATTCTTCCTTCAAAATCAATATGCGGACCGATATAGCCGTCGTCCTGCATCATCAAGTTCATACCATCTGCTCGGTAGCGCAGTCCGCCTGGATTATTTTTCCACATGACATTGCTGCGATGCTCTGTTCGTCCGGGTAAATTTTCCGGTTCTGCTGGAGGTGTTGGTACATCGAAATACTGAAACAGCTCTATACTGTACAATTCATCCAATTTTGTTAGTGGTAATTGCAATAAAACGGCATTGCTCGCTTCGAGGTGATCAACGATAGCCATTTGCTTTTTACCCAATACGGCTTCTACGACCTCCTCATTTAAGGAAGAAAAATATTTCGCGACAACCTGAATTTCAACATCTTTTTTAAGTGCATGTGCAGGATATTTTTCTTGTTTCAGTGCAGAAGACAATTTGTACTCTACTGCGATATTCAGTATTTTCTGAATATCAAATAGTGATCGGTCAATCATCGAAATGGATTGATCAATTTCAGCTATGAAGGCATCTTGAGGAAGATAATCTAAGAGCGTGATTCCATTATTCTTCAGTGCAATTTTTTCACTTTGATCAGGAACTTCGTTAAAAACCAAAATTCTATAGAAATGACCTTTGATAACTTCATCATTGTCATGCTTCAGACTTGAAGCTGGAGCACGATCAACATTATAAGTCCCGGATTTCAACAACAACTTTTGAGCGTTAAAACAGGGGGCAGTAAAGAAGAACAGAGCAATGATTAGTATATTTTTCATCATAAATTTCAGTTATTGAACGAAATGTACTGAAGATTTGAGCAACTTCCTAACAATTCATTTCGATAATGAGCGAATGTAAGGTTAGCCGACATTTTTGCTTCATTTGCTCAAAATGATTAGCGCTTCAAAAATCAAGAGAATGACTTGCAAACATTGATGATTTCAAAATAGCTGTATTTTTGTGCACCAATTATTACATATAATACTTGAAATCAAAAAAACTCAAACGGACCATTAGTTTAGTACCAGCCACTTCCATTGGATTGGGAGCCATGTTGGGTGCGGGTATATTTGTCTTTCCTGGCTTAGCTGGCGGTAAAGCAGGAGTAGCCGCTGTATTCTCATTTCTCATCGGGGGAATCATTGCACTACTGGTTGCAGCATGTACCGCAGAATTAGCAACAGCAATGCCACAAAGCGGAGGTGGCTACTTTTTCATATCGCGAACCTTTGGTAAATTTTGGGGAACATTGGTCGGCATTGCTCAATGGGTCGGTTTAATTTTTGCCTGTGCCTTTTACCTCGTCAGTTTTGGCGAATATGCAAATTCATTTCTCGAGGAACTGAATATAACCTGGAACGCCTCCGAAAAGATATTCTCCTTTGTTTTTACTGCGCTTTTATTAATCATCAACATCGTTGGTACAAAAAAGGTAGGTAGTGTACAAAATGTTATGGTTATATCCCTTGCTGTGATACTTGTTGGAATTTTCACCTATGGATTGATTGATTTTCTTGGAATAAAAGACCAAAAAGTAGCTTTCTCAGCAATTGCACCCAATGGCATTTCATCTATTTTTACGACCACAGCGTTAATTTTCACCTCCTATCTGGGGTTTGTCCAAATCGCCAATATTGGCGCAGAGATTAAGTCTCCAGTTAAAAACCTCCCGCGTTCATTGATAGGAAGTGTACTCATTGCCATGTTCTTATATGTATTTATCATGCTTGTTTGTACGATCACTTTTGAATATGAGCAGTTGAATCAATTTGGTGAGACCGCCACGATCGAGGTTGCCAGAAAACTGCTTGGTGGTTGGGGTGCCTTGTTAGCTGTTTTTGCAGGTTTACTGGCAGCGCTCTCCAGTGCTAACGCTTCCCTCATTAGTGCTTCTCGTGGTGTTTTTGCACTGAGCAAGGACCAATTAATCACCAAACGAGCGAGTCGTGTTAATGGTCGGTTCGGAACCCCGCACATCGCATTATTCCTGGTAGCCCTTCCCGTTGCTATCATGCTTATCCGAAGTGAACTAGAGGTGTTTGCAGAGGTCGCCTCGACGCTGCATCTTATCATTTACGCGGGAATATGTCTCGCTGTATTTCGATTGCGAGCCAAAAATCCGACATGGTACGTTCCTACTTTTCGTTTGCCAGCAGCAAAAATCATTAGTTCTGTTGGTTTCATCAGCTGTATCGGGTTAGTCTTTTTTATGCAAAATACATCCTTGCTCATGAGCTTGGGAATAGTTATCCTCACATTAATCTACTATCTCATTTTCATCAGAAGAAAAAAAATCGCAATAACCCATCCCGAGCCACCACATATTGATCTTGGTGTGCTCAATCCAAATGTATTGATCCCCATTGATATTTCTAAATCGAAAAAAGAACTTCCGCTTGAAATATTGGCCTCTATACCTGTCTCGAAGGTCCTCTTGGTGGGCTATCAAGAAACACCCGAGCAGAGTCGATCTGATCAATCGAAACAGCAATATGACGAAGCGGGAAATAAAAAGTTGAGCGCAGTTTTGGACCGTTTTAAGGAGGCTTCTGTTGAAGTCGATAAGAAATTTGTATTCAACCACAATGTTATCAATCAAATCGAGCAAGTAATTAAGGACGAGGAACCTCGTTTCATCTTGAAGTTAAAACCTTTCAATCAAATTGAACAAATTGTGATCCCTATTTATATTGATTCTCAGATTTCTAAAGATTTGAGCACAACTATTTATAAAATCAACTCCAGTGCTCCCAAATCAGTGAAAGTGGTCATATTTGAATCAGCATCAGAAGATCACACGTATCAAAGTCTTAGAGAATCCGTGAGAGAGCAGTTTACAACTTTAAATATTGCTGTTCATTCAACCGAAGTCTACGATCTAG
>CAYFTH010000116.1:0-9380 GCA_964346075.1 uncultured Fluviicola sp.
TCATCAAAATCCCAAAACCAATCAGTCGTATTTCCTGTTGAGGTATTCGTAAATAATATGGATTGTCCTTCACATGCTAAACTCCAGTCGAAATCCGCTACGGTGATCGGGAATACCTCTATTGATTCGCTATAGGTACTTTGACAACCATTAGTGGTAGTAATAGTGAGCGTTACGGTGTATATCCCATCTGTAGCGTAATTATGAGTACCATTTGCTGTTGTGTAAATTGATCCGTCGCCCATATCCCATTCATAGGAAGTAATATTCCCTAAGTTGGTAGAACTATTATCGGTAAAGTTGAAGGTTTCGGTTGCACAGATTTGACTCGGAATAAAGAAATCAGCTTGTGCTTGTTGATTCACCGTGACCACCTGAACCGCCTGGTCTGAGCAAATGCTATCACTTCCCAACACATCTAATGTCACCACATAATTTCCGGGAGCAGCGTAGGTATGTGTTTCATTTGGGCCTCCGTTAATCGTTGTTCCATCGCCGAAGTCCCAGAGCCAAATTCCTGGGTTGTTGGTGGATTGATCAGTAAATTGCGTCGGTGCTCCGAAGCAATCAGTTTGAACAGTAAAGTCGGCCTCTGGTACCTGAGAAACGATGACATCCTGATTGATGGTAGAGTCACAGCCATTGTTATTGGTTACGGTTAAAGCTACATCATAAGTACCTGGATTCTGATAGATATACGAAGGATTTTGCTGAAACGACGTATTACCGTCTCCAAAATCCCAATCCCATGAAAGGAGTGGAGTTGGGTCCTGCGTTAAGTCGGTGAAGTTGGTAATGTCAAATAAACAAACCGTATCCGCTTCGAAGTCGACATCTGGAACAGTAAATACTTCAATCTGTTCCACCAACGTATCTGCACAACCTACATTGTTCTCGGCGATGAATTCAATGTCATAGAACCCACCAGTGGCAAAAGTATGCGTAGGGTTTTCATTTGTGCTCACCGGACTACCATCATCAAAATCCCAGTTGAAAAGGATCGGATTTCCTTGTGAAGTATTGGTGAAGTCAACAGCGTTTCCTGCGCAAACTGTTGCGTTGTTAAAGTCAGCAATCGGTTGTGGTTGGACGAGAACGGCTTCGTTTAGGGTGTCCGTACAACCAAAAGCATTCGCAACGATCAATTCTGCATTGTAAGTCCCGTCTGCACTGTATACATGTTGAGGATTTTGCTGAGTACTTGTTGCACCCATATCACCAAAATTCCAGTCCCAGGTAATTGCATCCACAGAATTATCTGTGAATGAAGTAAGGTAAGAGAAACAAGCGGTATCTGCCTGCCATAAAGCCGTAGGGTTCGGCCGAACGATTACATCATGCTCCAAGGTGTCTGAACAGCCTTCTATATTCGTAACCACTTGTGAAACGGTGAATGTTCCGTCTGAGGCATAAGTGTGTGTTGGGTTCTGCCCATTAATGATGGTTCCATCTCCAAAATCGTATTCCCAATCTACAGCATTTTGACTTTGATCAATAATTGAAGTCACTGCATTCAAGCAAACCGTATCAAAAGTAAAGTCAGGAGTTGGTAGTTCGTATACTTCAACACTTTGAACCAGCGTATCTGAACAGCCGAATACGTTTTCGGTAATTAAGTTCACGTCATAAATTCCTGGGGATAAGTATTCATGAGATGGATTTTGAGCAGTAGAAGTGTTTCCATCGTCGAAATCCCATTCCCAGAGTATCGGACTGTTCCCGGTTTGATCAATAAAGTCTGTTTCAGATCCCAGGCAAGGCGTGTTTGCTACGAACTGAGGAGTTGTTCTGGGGTGCGCATCCACCGCATAAGTTATCGTGTTGGAACATCCTGAACTGGTATAGCTAACCGTTAAACTTACGTTATATGTTCCTGCTGTGTTGTACACATGATCTGGATTTTGAAGTGATGAAGTGCTTCCATCATCAAAGTCCCAGCTATAAGTGTCAGGAGTCCCTGTTGAGAGGTCTGTAAAAAATGTAGTATCTGTAGCGCAAACGGTCTGGAAAGAAAAATCCGCAGTAGGTACACCTGTGATCGTAATGGTTTGCACAGTCGTATCGGAACAACCACTACCTCCGAATGCAACAAGTTGCACGTCATAAGTTCCGGTTGCCGGAAAGACATGCGATGGATTCGTGGCATTGCTGACAGGGGACCCATCATCAAAATTCCATTCGAGCTGAGTAGTTGCGCCCGAAGTAAGGTCCGTGAATTGAGTGTTATCGCCTAAACAGAAATTGGCAGCACTGAAATCTGCCTCGGGAACATCATTTACAGTTACAGTTTGTGTGATGTCGTCAAAACATTCCAGGTCATTCTCTACAGTTAAAGTAGCGTTGTAAGTACCTGAAGATATGTATTCGTGAAGTGGGTTTTGCTGAGTTGATAAATTTCCATCTCCAAAGTCCCAGCTCCATCCAACTATATTACCAGTAGAATTATCCGTAAATGCTGTTTGGTAACCTAAACACTCAGTGCTGTTTGCAAATTGAGCATCAGGAATAGGGTGTACAACGAATACTCGTGTAGTTGTATCAGCACAAGAGAAAGGGGAGGTAGCAATAAGTTCAACGGTATATGTTCCCGCTGCAGAAAACTGATGCGTAGGCGCAAAGGCTGTTGATGTATTTCCATCACCAAAGTCCCATTCATAGCTCATGCCTGGAGTAGAGAGGTTGTCGACTTCCATCAATTCATTTAAGCAGATCGAATCATTGAGAAATTCAAAATCAGCTGTGGGTAATGGGTGGACAGTAACGGGAACGATTAACGAGTCTTCACATCCATTTCCGCTTTCTACGTTTAATTGGATGTCGTAAATGGTATCATTCAAAACTGAAAAGTAGGATTGATCAGGAGCATTATAACCATTTAAAGTTGTTCCATTGTCAAAGTCCCAGGTGAAGGTTTCAACGCCAGTGTCTACAGAATTGTTGGTGATCGAAACATCCAAAACAGAACATCCTTCATCTGGCGTAACCGTAAAATCTACAACAGGTATAGGGTAGATATTCACGTAATTGGTATCTGTTGAAACACATCCGTTTTCTTCTACTTGAAGTACGATCATTTCTGTTCCATCCACAGGGAATGTAATGATTCCAGGGTTAAAATCAGTACTCGTTGACGGCGTAGCGTTCGGTCCAAAATCCCATGATTGATTGGCAGTCGTTGTCGAGTTATTCGTAAAAGTAGTTTCAAAAACTGCACAGCCTTCTGGCAAGTCCGGGTTAAAGTCAGCCACAGGATAGGGATGAACGACTACAGTTGTTTCCACGGTATCAGGTCCGCAGTAACCATCTGCAATCAATTGAACATTGTAGGTACCGTCTGCAGTATAGGTGTATGTGTGGGGACCTTGAGTATTCAAAGTTGTGCCATCGTCAAGATCCCATTCCCATGATAAGTTCTCGCCCAGCGACTGATCGGTAAAGGTAAAGGGATCACCTATACAAACTTCTGAAGGAGTTACTGTCATATCTGCTTGTGTAGGTCGGTGAACGATAACCGTAGTTTGCATTGTTTCAACCCCACATGTGCTCGTTACGCTTAATTCAATGACATGGTTAACTGGAGCGTTACCGGGTGTTTCTGTAAATGTGATTGGTCCCAGATCAGTAGTTGTTCCCGCTGGATTTCCGTCTACTGTCCAGTTGTATGATAAATTAGTTCCCGTTGAGTTATTCTCAAATGAAACCGTGACGGGGGAACAACCTTCAATGGGGTCGAGTGGTTGAAAATCTGCCACGGTTAACGGGTTGACTGTAACCGTTTGTACAATGGTGTCAGGACCACAATAACCAGAAGCAATTAATTGAACGGTATAGTTTCCAGGGGATGCGTAATTAATGGTGTGTGGCCCCGCGTTGGTTGAGGTTGTTCCATTTCCGAAATCCCATTCGTAGGTGAGGTTCTCTCCCAAACTATTATTGGTAAACGTCACTGGGTCACCTAAACAACTATTGGGGGCTGAAATGTTAAATTGTGCATCTGTTGGTCGATGTACCGTGATTTCAACAGTGTCTAAATCGGTACCACACGCATTAGAGACTTCTAAAATAACCTCATGTTCTACCGGAGTGTTTCCAGGAGGATAAGTAAATGTTATAGGATTAATAATTGAGTCATTACTGTAAACGGCTCCATCAAGATACCAACTGTAATTATCTGTGTTTGCACTCGAGAAATTATCAAAAGTGAATGTTTCAGGAGAACACTCGTTCATTGGATCAACATCTATTGATGCAGTTGGTACCGTATCTAAAACGATGTTTTGGGTGAGCGTAGAATCACCACATGCATTACTTCCAGTTAAGGAAATTGTATACGTTCCGGCATTTAGATAATCTTGATTAGGCGGCGTAACCGTGGTTGTATAGGTGTTGCCATTTCCCATATCCCATTCATAGTCATTGGCAGGTGAAGCACCGACGGAATTATTGGTAAAACTTACACCTGTTTCCGGAGCACACCCAGCAGTGAAAGCTGTCGTAAAATCGATTTCTGGTTTATCTACGATCACAATTGGACTAATAGTCGCATTTGCCGAGTTACAGCTGTTGGAAGCTGTTAAAGAAATTGTATACGTTCCAGCATCTGTGTATATGTGATTGGGTGGTGTTTGATTCGTTGTAGTGTAGGGAGGCGTACCATCTCCAAAGTCCCACACAAATGAATTGGCATTATTAGAGTTGTTTTGTAATGTTGTCAATGCAAAGGGAGCACACCCGCTGTATTCGGTAACATCTAAGTTTAAAGAAGCCGAAACAAATTTTTCAAATACAACTTCGATTGTATCGCTTGCTGTGCAACCATTGGATCCCGTTGCGGTCATGACCACATCGAAGGTGCCATATGTGTTGTAGGTATGTGTAGGTTCAAACCCCGTACCGGCGTTGCCATCTCCAAAATCCCAGAAATAACTTGTCGCACCTGTAGTTGAATTAAGAAAGTCGACCGTGTTCAAGACTGTAGGATCTCCAGGGAGTAAACAATTAGTGAGATTACCATCTCCGTCATCACCGGAAATGGCAACGTCTGGAATGTCTAATGCAGTAACAGTTAGTGAAAAATTGGAAGAGCATCCGGGAGCATTTTCTACCGTTAATGTAACAGTATAGCTACCACCTGATGCATAAACATGAGTTGGGTTTTCTTGATTTGATGTATTTCCATCTCCAAAATCCCATGTGAAGGTTGTTCCTCCATTCGTATTTGTCGAGAGATTGCTGAAATCTATATCAACACCCGCACAGGCATTGTCAGGCGCAAATGAAAAATCGGCATTGGGTTGCGGAAAAACAGTGATAACTGTAGTTGTACTTTCCGTGCATGGTGGAGGCCCACCAGATGCGATGAGTTCTACCGTGTATGTTCCAGGGCCTGGAAGTGTTGAGTTGTTGGGATTGACGAGACCTGTCGTGTTATCAAAGGTTGTCCCGTTAAGTAGCCACTCATAGTTCGCAGTAGCTGCATCGGGTCCATTACTGGTATTTGTCAGTGCCACTGAATGTGGTCCCGCACCACAGAATGAGTTTTGACTAACCGTGAATTGAGGGGTGAGATCGGTGCATTGACTAAAACTTGCCCTTTGTATCAATAAAAATACCAGCAAGAAAAAACTCGTTATTAATATGTTTTTATTAGGAGTTCGCATAAAACAGTCCAGCCCTTGAATTAAACTCCAAAAAGCTACAAACTTGGTTTAAATATATAATAATAAGATTCAATTAACTATTATTTATCAAACGTTGATTTTTTGAAAAGGTGGCTTTTTAGGAGAAGTGTTTTTTGATAATTTTTGCTTTTGATAATCCTACGATTTTAATGAGTTCTTTTTCAGGGGCTAACTTAATTTTTGAAATCGTTTTAAAATGCCTTAACAATGTTTCTTGAGTTTTATCTCCGATACCCTCAATTTCCAGCAGTTCAGATCCGAGCGCCGCTTTACTTCTGCGGTTACGATGATGCTCAATTCCGAAGCGATGGGCTTCGTTTCGCATATATTGTATAACCTTCAGACTTTCACTTTTCTTGTCCAGATACAACGGTAAGTTATCTCCCGGGAAGAATATTTCCTCGAGTCGTTTGGCGATTCCTACGATGGGAAGTTTTCCTTTAAGATCTAGTCGATTTAAAGCCTCAACGCCAGCACTCAACTGTCCTTTACCGCCATCGACGATCAGCAGTTGAGGTAATGCATTTCCTTCTTCGAGCATTCTTTTATAACGACGGTATATTGCTTCGCGCATCGATTCAAAATCATCTGGACCTTCGACGGTACGAATGTTGAAATGACGATAATCTTTCTTGCTCGGTCGACCATTTTTAAACACCACGCAAGCCGAAACGGGATTTGTACCTTGAATGTTGGAGTTGTCAAAGCATTCCATGTGCACAGGGAGTTCTTTTAAGCGGAAATCCTTTTGGATCTTTTGAAGTAATCGTTCTGTTCTAACTTCTGGGTTTTTTGCGTGCTCTTGTTTTTGGCGTTCCATGCGGTAGAACTTTGCATTGCGTGCCGAAAGATCCAATAAATGTTTTTTATCGCCTCGCTGTGGAGTGAAAAAATTGAGGTCTTTCACGTCAAAAGCGTCTGCATTTTCCACGAGGATTTCCCTGGATTGACTGTTGAACTTCTCTCGCATATTCAACAGGACAAAGGTGAGAATTTCTTCATCGGGTTCGTCGAGCTTCTTTTTAACTTCGACCGTATGTCCATGAATGATAGCCCCGTTGTTGATGACCAAATAATTCACAAAAGCATTTTTTTCTCCTTTGTTGAGGGTTAAAACATCTACCTGATGTATGGTAGGGGATACAACTGTTGATTTAGCCTTGTACTTTTCCAGTGATTTGATTTTTTGTTTGAGATTTTCTGCTTCCTCGAATTCGAACTTTTCGGCCGCGAGATTCATTTTTTCTTTCAGCATGCGAATAACTGAGGCGATATTTCCTTTGACGATATGCTCAATCTGATCGATGTATTCTTGGTAGTTAGGCTCTCTCTCTTTGCCGATACATGGTGCTTTGCAATTCCCGATATGATATTCTAGGCACTCCTTATACTTACCTTTTTGGATGTTCTCCTCACTCAAATCATAATGACAAGTGCGAAGCGGATATAATTCACGCATGAGTGATAGCAACGTGTTAACAATCTTCACAGAAGGATAGGGGCCATAATACTTTGACCCGTCTTTGATGACTCTCCGCGTACTGAAAACACGTGGAAATCGTTCGTTCTTAATACAGATCCAGGGATATGTCTTGTCGTCTTTGAGTTGAATGTTGTAGCGAGGGCGATACTTTTTGATGAGGTTGTTTTCCAATAACAAAGCATCTGTCTCTGTGTCAACTACGATATAATGAACGTTGTGAATCCGTCGAACAAGAATGCGCGTTTTGGCTGTATCGTGATTTTTGGTGAAGTACGAACTGACTCTTTTCTTGAGGTTTTTAGCCTTACCGACATAAATAATCTTACCTGTTTCATCAAAGTATTGATAAATCCCCGGTTTATCGGGCAATGTTTTGATTTTTGCCTTGATCTTTTCGAGCCGCTGTGACATGTGGTAAAGATACTAAAAAGTCAGCTGAAAATAAATCGGTATACCTTCAAATGCATTTGTTTTGTGGCATATCTCTACGACCACAATTCGAACAAGATAACTTCTCTTCTTTTGTTTTTACATGGAAGATAACCGTGTTTTTATTATATTCGATTCCTAGGTATTCATGCTCCCTCAAACCGAAAGCATGGTACATGATGCTGGTAGACATTTTTTTGAGGTTTTGGTACATTTCAAATATAAATGTTTACCAGCTTTTTTACTTAAAAAGGACGCTTTATGCGGAAGAATCACTTTTATTATCGTGACTTTTTACTCGGTCTCCATGGAATCAGTTGAAAGCTTCTTGAAATGCCAATATAAAAACCAGCGTCTTTTAAAAACAGACGAAATATATACTCATCGTCTTATCCATGTTTAAAAGGTTCAATATTGTGAACGGGGGTTTGCAAACTGGCACATGCAACTACTGCGAGTGAACGTTTGTCACTTGGACTTTTTTATGCAATGAGTACATCATTTACTCAATCTAAATTGAAACTCTACTTCCATAAAAGAACCGTCAGACCATAATTCAACATTGCTTTCTGAGGGAACATATTCTACAGTTTCGCTTTTTCTTTGAATAAAGCCCATATTGTAATGAATATTTATTGCAAAACTTCTTCTATTTAAAAACTTATACCCAAAACCGAATTTAAGATTAGGGAAAATACCTGCTTTCCGCTCAACTTTCATTTGATAATCTGACGTAGAAAATTTAGCTTGTCCAGATGTCTGTATAATACCATTTAAACCTAATAAAAAACTTGCAAAATGCTTTTCTGCTAGTTTTAAATTGTAATTCAATAATAGGGGTATGTGTAAATTAATATCTTCTATAAAAACTTCGTTAAAATTAAAAATGAACGACTTACGGAAAGATTTAATTTGGAATCCATAATTCACACTAAATTGTTCTTGAAGATAACTTCGTCTTTCAATTCCAAGACTGGCACCTATTCTATTTCTATTTTTTAGACTTCCTATTTCTGTTGCATTAACACTCAGTAATTCTGATGTGGCACCTGCATTAATCCAAAATTCATTTTTTAACTCAATTTGACATTTCAGTTTGCTACTCAAAACTATAGATATAAACAGAATAATTAGATTCTTACTGCTCATCTTGACTGTACTTTTTAAAATAATATCGAAAAGTAAAACTCAAATGATGATTGTAGGATTTTAGATTGGAAACAATGTATGGATCAAAACGAATAAATTCGTAGCGTTTCAGCGAATTAGTACCATGGTTATACGAAAGTAGCCATTCTACCCTGTATTTATTAAAAAGTATTCGCCTTTTTCCTATGCCAAAAGAAATCATAGGGTTAAAGCCTTTTGATAGAATAGTGGTAATTTGAGATTCAGGTGCTAAAGGTGTTCCATTATCGGGATTTATGAATGTTTCTTGATACGGAAAAAATGCCAGTTTCAAACCTGCAGATAAGAATAATTTTTTTTTTAGAAACGGTTGATAATCCAATAAAAATGAAAAATGAGGGTTGCTACCAACATATATATTATTGTTACCTAAATAAGAAAAATAGTCTGCTAGAAATGAAAAATGAGTGTATCCTATTTTTGCTTCAATTTTATTATTGATTTCATAAGAAAATAAATAACCCAAGACCTCAATTGAAGGTTGAAATTGCCTTTTTATAACGTTATTAGCGTCATTAAGTCCTTCAAAATTATTCCAATACATGCGGATCGATCAGCCATCGATGGGTCGCCTCGCCCTCGTAGCGCCCGCTCTCCTC